>JALFVM010000025.1 GCA_022787145.1 Lachnospiraceae bacterium
CAATATGGCTCTCACCAAATACTTTGATCTCTTTTCCGCAGTCCGGACATTTCACATAGCTGTAGTTCTCCACGATTCCCAGTACCGGAATTTTCATCATTCCAGCCATGTTGAAGGCTTTCTTTACGATCATCTTAACTAGATCCTGTGGTGAAGTTACGATCACGATTCCTTCGATTGGCAGGGACTGGAATACAGTCAATGGAACATCACCTGTTCCAGGGGGCATATCCACAAACAGATAGTCTACATCGCCCCAGATAACGTCTGTCCAGAACTGTTTTACCATATTTGCAATGACTGGACCTCTCCAGATGACTGGTGTCTCCTCATTCGGAAGAAGCAGATTGACAGACATCACCTTGATGTCGTTTGCTGCCAGCATTGGATAAATTCCGTTGTCATCTGCCACTGCAGTTCCCTTGATTCCATACATTTTCGGAATGGATGGTCCTGTGATATCTGCATCCAGGATACCTACACGAAATCCGCGTTTTGCCATCATATTTGCGAGGGACGCTGTTACGAAAGATTTACCTACGCCGCCCTTTCCGCTGACAACACCAATGACTTTTCCGATCTTGGAAAAATCATTCAATTCTTCTTTTGGAATTCCTCCATCCTGTTTGCTCTTGCAATTTGAACAGTCTTCTTTTGTGCAACTTGTGTTGTTACATTCTTTTGCCATGTTACTTTCTCCTATCTACATTGTTACTGTTTTATTTGATAAATCTGTCAATCGCCTTTTCCAGCTCTTTGATCGCATCTTTGTCTCCATGTTCTACTGCATCGACAATGCAATGCTCAATGTGATCCTGCAAAATAATCTTGCCGGTGTTATTAATTGCAGATTTAACCGCCGAAAGCTGAATCAGCACTTCACTGCAGTCACGGCCCGATTCCACCATTCTTTTGATGGATTCCAGATGGCCAATTGCTCTGGATAAGCGATTCAACACAGCCTTCGTATGTTCGTGACTGTGGACATGGCTGTGATGATGTCCGTGTGAATGCTCGACAACGGTGCCATCCTCCAACACATGTGTGTGTGTTCCTGTCTCCTGACTCATTCTTTTGTCCTCTTATCCTTTCTGTGTATTTTGGCTGCATTCTTTCTAATTCAAGTACACCTTAGCAGGCTTACTGCGAGGTGCACGTCATATTATGATTTAAAATAAACCGCTATATATCAGTATAACGCAGGTATCGTATACTGACAAGTCTGTTTCTTGAAATATGATTTTTCAACATCATCACGGTTCACTGCATTCACAGTAACTCGACATCCTAAATTTCCGTAAAGGAATAACGCTGTTTAATTTTTGAAGTCATAATATCATAAATGACCGTTCCATCCTCTAATACAGATTTTTCCCAGGAAACTTCTTTTCCTTCAAATTTATTTTTGATAAATTCATCCAGATCATCACACTCGATTTCTTCCACAAATACGTCTCTCATCTGGTTATTGGAGCATAAATTAAAAATTTCTCTGATTGCTTCATATTCTTTCATAGCAAGCCTCCCTTTCGTCTTTAACAATTTACCTCTATTATAATTTTTTTGCGTTTTTTTGTCAAAAAATAATTGCCTTTCACGCACAAATAGCGTATCATTATTAATTAAATATATTTTTGAGGAGGCTTTACTATGAAAGACACAAAAAAACTGGTTATGGCTGCGTTGTTTGCCGCACTTTCCTGTGTTGCCACAATGTCCATTCGTATTCCAACACCGGGAACCGGCGGATACATCCATCCGGGTGATGCGATTGTTATTTTATCCGGCGTTTTTCTCGGACCTGGATACGGTGCACTGGCTGCCGGCATCGGTTCTGCACTGTCTGATCTGATCGGGGGATATTTTGTATACGTTCCGATTACACTCGTAATCAAAGGTGCTGTTGCGTTCGTCGCAGGATACGCATTCCGCAAATTACAGCAGCGCGGTGTAAATTCTTATATCGCAGTTGCTGCAGGCGGTATCGCAGATATCATTCTTGTCGCAGGTGGATATTTCCTGTGTGAAATTCCTCTGTACTCTGCCGCAGGAGCTGCTGCCAGCATTCCGGCAAACCTGATTCAGGGTGTCAGCGGTCTTGTAATCGGTCTGATTTTATTCCCGATTCTCTCTGCAATCCCGGATTTCAAGCGTATGTCACAGGCAGGCATCGCACATAAATAAACAAAAAGCTGTTTCACTCGGTTCTTTGTCTGAACTTTGTGAGACAGCTTTTTTTATAGCAATTCCATAACATGATTACAGTGTCAAAAGGTATTCTCCACGTCATGCTTGCATGTAAGTGGAGGTATACCTTATTGACACGCCCCACATGAGCAAGAAGTGGGGCGGGGGCCCCATGGATTGCGAATGCGGGGCAGGATTGTGGGAGTGCGTAGCACGAAACAATCCGTAATCAAGGTTTTGACACCTAAATCATTTTATACTTTAGGAGGAGGGGTACATGTCACGTACATTGATTGATTTTGTAAATATTTCCAAATCTTTTCACAACAACCTTGTATTAGACGAACTAAATCTGTCCGTGAAGGAAAATGAATTTCTTACATTGCTGGGTCCCAGCGGTTGCGGAAAAACAACCACCCTTCGTATTCTGGGCGGATTCGAGACACCGGACAGCGGTCAGGTCATTTTTGACGGAGTGGATATCACGAATCTGCCGCCTAACAAGCGAAATCTGAATACCGTATTTCAGAAATATGCGTTATTTACACATATGACCATCGCAGAAAACATTGCATTTGGTCTGAAGATCAAGAAAAAATCAAAAGCTTACATTGATGACAAGATCAAATATGCCTTAAAGCTGGTGAATCTGGACGGTTTTGAAAATCGTCAGGTCGATTCCCTAAGCGGTGGTCAGCAGCAGCGAATCGCCATTGCACGAGCGATTGTCAATGAACCAAAGGTGCTTCTTCTCGACGAGCCTCTCGGTGCTCTGGATTTGAAGCTCCGCCAGGATATGGCATACGAACTGATTCGACTGAAAAACGAACTGGGCATCACTTTTATCTACGTCACGCATGACCAGGAAGAGGCATTGACGATGTCCGATACGATTGTTGTTATGAACCAGGGCTACATCCAGCAGATGGGTTCCCCGGAAGATATCTACAACGAACCGGAAAACGCTTTCGTTGCTGATTTCATCGGAGAGAGCAACATTCTTCCAGCCATCATGCTGGAAGACAAGCTCGTAGAAATCCTCGGTGCCCGTTTTGCCTGCGTGGATGTCGGCTTTGGCAAGAACCAGCCGGTGGATGTCGTTATCCGCCCGGAGGACATCGAGCTTGTCAAACCGGACAAGGGCATCATCAACGGCCGTGTCACCCATCTGATCTTCAAAGGAGTTCACTATGAGATGGAAGTCATGGCAAACGGCTTTGAATGGCTCGTTCACAGTACCTCTATGTTCCCGGTAGGCACAGAAGTCGGCCTTTGGGTAGATCCTTTTAATATTCAGATTATGAACAAACCTGAATCCGAGGACGAGGAGGCCGTGGGAGTCAATGAATAAAAAATACAATCGTTTTTTGTCCGGACCATACGTGGTGTGGTCCACCGCCTTCATTTTGATTCCGCTGGCCATGATCCTGTACTATGGACTGACCAACGAAGACGGAGCCTTCACCCTGAAAAATCTCGCTTTGATGGGTTCTGCGGAAAATCTGAAGGCACTGGGGCTGGCACTGCTTCTTTCCTTTATCAGCACGGTCATCTGCCTGCTCCTTGCCTATCCTCTGGCTATGATTCTGGCAGAGTCCTCGATGAGTCAGAGCAGCTTTATTGTCGTGATATTTATCCTTCCCATGTGGATGAATTTTCTGCTGCGTACCCTGGCATGGCAGACGCTTCTGGAGAAGAACGGTGTCATCAACAGCATTCTCGGAATGCTTCATCTGCCTGCGCTGCAGATTATCAACACACCTTACGCAATTATCCTGGGTATGGTTTACAACTTCCTGCCCTTTATGGTACTTCCTATTTACAATGCACTGGTCAAGATTGATAAAGATATCATCAATGCAGGGCGCGATCTTGGTGCCAATGGATTTCAGGTTTTCTGGAAAGTTATGTTTCCACTGAGTCTTCCCGGTGTCATCAGCGGAATTACCATGGTATTTGTACCTGCACTGACCACATTCGTGATCTCCGATCTTCTGGGCGGAAGCAAAATTCTCCTGATTGGAAATGTCATCGAGCAGAAATTCAAACAGGGAAGTAACTGGAATGCCGGAAGCGGACTTTCTCTTGTACTTATGGTCTTCATTCTCCTGAGCATGGCTGTGATGAACAAATATGACAAAGACGGGGAAGGAGGGATGTTCTGATGAAAAATGCAGCAAGGAAATTATACCTTACCCTGATTATTATTTTCCTGTATGCACCGATTGTAACCCTGGTGGTGCTGTCGTTTAACTCTTCCAAAACAAGAGCAAAATGGGGTGGATTTACCTTGAAATGGTATTCCTCCCTGTTCTCCGACACAGCCATCATGAACGCGTTGTACACCACGCTGACGATTGCTCTGCTCTCGGCATTCATCGCCACCCTGGTCGGAACGACAGCCTCAGTTGCCATGCACAGTATGCAGGCGAAATACAGAAATTACCTGATGACAGTAACGAACATCCCTATGCTTAACGCAGACATTGTAACAGGTATCTCTTTGATGCTTCTGTTCATTGCCTGCCGTGTTACGCTCGGTTACAGCACGATTTTACTGGCACATATTACCTTTAATATTCCGTATGTCATTTTAAGTGTCATGCCCAAACTAAAGCAGACAAACAAACACACGTATGAGGCAGCACTGGATCTGGGAGCATCCCCAATCTATGCCTTTTTCAAGGTTGTTTTTCCGGATATCCTCCCAGGAGTCCTTTCCGGATTTCTCATGGCATTTACCATGTCACTGGATGATTTCATCATTACACACTTTACAAAAGGACCCAGCGTGGACACGCTGCCGACAAAAATTTATTCCGAAGTAAGAAAGGGTATCCGCCCGGAAATGTATGCACTCTCCACACTGCTGTTTCTGACGGTATTAATCTTGATGATTCTGATCAACTCTTCTCCAAAAAACGAGGAGAAACCTTCCAGAAAATCACAGATGACTTCTCTTGTGCTTCGCAGAGTCGTTCCCATCACACTCGTCATTTTAATCACAGGGGGCGGCATTTTCTACGGCTCCAAGAACAAAATGAGAAGTGAGGAACAGGTAATCGTGTATAACTGGGGCGAGTACATTGATCCGGACGTGATCACCATGTTCGAGGAAGAAACGGGAATCAGTGTCATTTACGAAGAGTTTGAAACGAACGAAATCATGTATCCCAAGATCAAATCAGGAGCCATTGCCTACGATGTAGTCTGCCCTTCTGACTACATGATTGAACGTATGGTAAGGGAAGACTTACTAGCTGAGATTAACTGGGACAATGTACCGAACATTAAGAATATTGATCCTACCTACATGGATCAGTCAAAATCCTTTGACCCTGACAATGCCTACTCCGTACCTTACTGCTTCGGAACCGTCGGCATTCTTTATAACAAAACGATGGTAGATGAACCGATTGACAGCTGGAATGTCCTCTGGGATCCCAAATATACAGACAACATTCTCATGCAGGATAGCGTCCGCGATGCCTTTGCTGTTGCACTAAAGCGAAAGGGATATTCGTTAAACTCCACGGATGTCAACGAACTGGAGGAAGCAACGGCAGACCTGATTGAGCAAAAGCCTCTCGTTCAGGCCTATGTCATTGACCAGGTACGTGACAAAATGATTGGCAATGAGGCAGCCATCGGCGTTATCTACTCCGGAGAAGCCATTTACACACAATGGGAAAACGAAAATCTGGAATATGTGATTCCCAAAGAAGGCTCCAACGTGTGGATTGACTCCTGGGTGATTCCGAAAAATGCCCAGAACAAAGAAAACGGCGAGAAATTTATCAACTTCCTCTGCCGCCCTGATATTGCACTGATGAATTTTGAATACATTACTTATTCCACACCAAATAAAGAGGCGCGCGCGCTCATCGAAGACGAAGAGCTCCGAAACAGTACCATTGCTTTCCCGACCGCCGATATGCTCAAGGATTGTGAAACATTCCGTTTCCTCGGCAACGACGCAGATGCCTTCTACAATGAACTGTGGAACAAAGTAAAAGCACATTAAAAAAGGACTGATTTTATGCAAAAGAAAAGTGTCTGGAACACTTACAATGAAACACAATTAACAGAACTGGAACAGCTCGCAAAAGACTACCGCAATTTCCTTAATGTCGGAAAGACAGAACGGGAATGCGTAAAAGAAACGATTCGCCTCGCCAAAGCCAACGGATACGAGAATCTTGACGATATCATTGCGCGTCAGGATTCTCTGAAAGCTGGCGATAAAGTTTACGCCGTCAACATGAATAAAGAGATCGCTCTTTTTACCATCGGAAGCGAATCGCTGGAAAAGGGCATGCGAATTCTGGGAGCACATATCGACTCCCCTCGTCTTGATTTAAAGCAAAATCCGCTCTACGAGGACAGTGAGATGGCACTGCTTGATACGCATTACTACGGCGGCATCAAAAAATACCAGTGGGTGACAATCCCACTGGCACTTCACGGTGTCGTTGCAAAAAAAGATGGCAGCGTTATCGAGATTTCCATCGGAGAAAAAGAGGATGATCCGGTCGTATGCATTTCCGACCTTCTCATCCATCTTGCCGGAAAACAGATGGAGAAGAAGGCCAGCGAAGTCATCGAGGGAGACGATCTGAATGTCCTGATTGGCAACCGTCCTCTCACATCCGATGAAGATGAGGAACTGAAGGATGCCGTTTCCGCTTATGTCCTTCAGATTCTGAAAGAACAGTACGACATGGAGGAAGAAGATTTCCTCTCCGCAGAAATCGAAGTCGTTCCTGCAGACAGGGCAAGAGACTGTGGACTCGACCGCAGCATGATCCTTGCGTACGGACAGGACGACCGCATCTGCGCCTACACCTCTCTTGTCGCTATGTTGGAGGCTGGTCCGCAGGAGAAGACCTGCTGCTGTCTGCTGGTAGACAAAGAAGAGATTGGAAGCGTCGGTGCCACAGGAATGCAGTCCGCATTTTTCGAGAACACCGTGGCAGAGCTGATGAACTGTATGGGAAACTTCTCTGAACTTGGACTTCGCCGTGCTCTTCGAAACAGCAAAATGCTTTCCTCTGATGTCAGTGCCGCCTTTGACCCGAACTTCCCATCCTTTTTTGAGAAGAAAAACGCCGCACACTTCGGTCACGGCCTTGTACTCAACAAATATACCGGCTCCAGAGGAAAATCCGGCTCCAACGACGCCAATGCCGAGTACATCGGCCACCTGCGCCGCATCTTCGATGACAACGGCGTAGCTTTCCAGATGTCAGAGCTTGGCAAGGTGGATATGGGCGGCGGCGGAACCATCGCTTACATCTGCGCCCTGTACGGCATGGAAGTCATCGACAGCGGTGTGGCACTGCTGAGTATGCATGCCCCAATGGAGATTTCGAGCAAAGCAGATATTTACGAAGCAAAGAAAGGATATCTGGCATTCCTGAAAGAAGCATAACGCGGGACAGGGGGGACAGTTCTGTGTCCGGGTTGTATCCCGGACACAGAACCGTCGAAATTTCTTTTGCCTCTGGCAATGACGCATTCACAATAATATCTACCTGAGTATCGTCAAAATGTATAGTTCTTTTGAAAACCATTAATTTATCTCAACTTATAAATAACACCGCAAATTTTCTTCTACACAACTTTTTATTTCAGCCGTAGCTTTTTCACACCATTTTTTATCCAGACCTGCTGCTGTTCCTACAGCCAGCAGGTCTTTTTTTCCCGGATTCCTTCCGTTTCCATCTACGGATGTTGTATGCTCCCCATAATAAGTATTGCTGTATGTCAAATCATAAGCAGGACTCAATCTCCAGGCATCTTCCTCTTCGCAATATAAAAAAGTAAAATTTTTGGAATGGTCATCCCGATTATGTGCAAACACATTAAAGCACATTCTGCGAAACATCTCTTCCGTTTCCTTTATATTATTTCTTGTAAGTATGTTCGTTAATTTCATTAAGCTGTGATAATCGAGACTAGGCTGCTCAAAATCCAGTTCCAGCAGAGCCGCCGCTGTCAGCATATGAATGCGCTCTGCTTCCTTTTCATTTCTCTGTGCTATACTTCTACGGTCAAAACGTTTCGTCCCAAAATATCCTTTGCAAACTTTAGAGGGAAACAGTCTTGTTGGCATCATAGAAATCCCAGCTTTTTCTGCACAGACAGCATAATCATATTCCATTTTTCCACTGTCTTTCCCGTCTATATGGGCAGGAAATTTAATAATCCAATCCTCTCCTTCAATCTGCGTCAAAATTTTCGGCCTTGCACCACCACTGGTTCCTCCAAGCCGGTAAAGTTGATCTAATTCTTCCGTATATTCTTCATCCAGTATTTTTCTGCACTCCTGCGCCAGATAATCTAAATCTAATCCCCTATCCATCTGTAACATGTCTTGCGATGGTCTGTAGGTTAATGCGCCCATACCAGAATTTCCTACAATCGCCAGTCTGTCCAATGCACTCATTTCGCCCGGATTGATTCCGTTTCTCTTCAGCACTCTATTCAGAAGAATATTTCCCCAGGCATCGGGAAGGCTATCTGCAAACACACCAAATAATCCATGAAAATAATTTTTTGTAGGAATATATACCTTTTTTTCCAAAGGTAAAGAAAAAGGACTGATAGAGAATCCCTCAACAAGCCATTTTTCATCATATTCAAAAGCTGCTTTTCCATCTTTTGTAAGGGCAAGAGTCCCTACCAGCCTATCTTTATACAACACCTGAAGAGTTTTATTTATTTTCATTAATTACCTCCTGAATATTCCTGTATGGCACCTGTGTGAACAACTCCCGAATCTCATCGACACATCCTAAAGCCACTGCGATCCTCGTCAATGACAGTAAAGAAATTTTTCCTGTTGCCTCAAAACGCTTGATGCTTCCATAACTGACACCACTTTGTTTGCTCAACTTTTCCTGGGAGATACAGCGACGCCGACGAATATTGCGCACACGTTCTGCCAAAGCTTTATCTATTTCTTCCGGCGTTTCCCAAATAAATTCCTGCATTTTTCACCTCATTATATAGATAATATATTATCTATTATAGCTTATTTTCAGTTATTTTAGATATTATATTATCTATTATATCACAGATTTTCCTCTACACATTTTTTTATTTCATGTGCAACTCTTGTACACCATTTTTTATCCAAACCTGCGCTGTTCCTACAGGCAGCACTTTCACCTTGCTTCCGCTTTCCTCTAACACCAAAAGCATCGCCGTACAAACCGGAATTAATGCAATCCAGGAACCCTTCAACCCAAATGCCTGGCAGGAAAGGAATGATGCCATAACGCCGATATGATAAGAAATCAATACTTTGCCAAAAAACTTTCCCTTACGCAGTGCTTCCTGATCTTTCGTACAAAAATATTCTGCAAAAGATGTCGTACATTGGCGAAGATTATTGGTAGAAAAAATACTGGAACTGACAAATCCATCTGCTCCCTTAAAAGAACACCACTGTATCGCAGTTGCCAAAAACAATGGATACAGCGCAAGAAAATGATTCATCCCTGCGGGAAAGAACCCGACAACCGTTAATGCAATAGCATCCACAATCAAACTGAACAGCTTCATGTTAATCTTTTTTATCTTATAAGGAATGAATACCGTACTCATAAGACCTGCTACATAAACAAGCAAACCAATGATGCGCACCAGCCAGTTGGAATCTGCTTTTCCCGCTGCATCCATTGCAATGGAAATCATGTTTGCAGTCTGTGCCGAACCAAACAAATCACAGTGGTTCAGGATGGCATATCCCCCAATAAAACCTCCGATCAATGCCATATTAAAATGTATCCATCTCTCCATATTTTCTTTCATTTTTATATCCTGACTTTCCTGATATTCAACAGATTTCTGTTATTATCTGGATTATAATACGCCTGGAATATATTGTAAATTTGATATTTTCTCTATATAATATAATTATCTTTTATATTAAGGAGTTTTCTGCAATGAACCTTATCGATATTCAAACGTTTTTAACCATCGCTTCCGCACCTTCTCTGTCCAGAGCAGCTGAAATTTTGTACATTTCCCAACCAGCCCTCAGCCATCGTCTGCATGCGCTGGAAAAAGAGCTGGGCGCAGAATTGATTGTAAGGCACAAAGGAGTTCGTTCCATTGAACTGACCCCGGCAGGACAACGTTTCGTCCCAATCGCACAAAAATGGGAACAGCTCTGGAAAGAAACACAGTCCATCCATCTGGAACGCCCCTCCGCACCGTTTCGTATCTCAAATGTAGACAGCCTGAATCTTTTCTTCATGCCCAGAGTGGCAGCCAATTTTCTAAAAGGGAATCCAAGCTGCCGTCTGAATCTGGTCACAATGCGCTCCAATGCCGCCTATAAGGCTGTGGAAAACAAAGAGGTGGATCTTGGTTTTATTACCAATCCTCATTTTTTCAAAAAAGTACACACCATTCCTTTGTTTAAAGAAAATCTCGTATTCATCTGCTACAAAGATGCTCCGTATCAATCTCCGGTTCTGCCCTCAGAATTAAACAGCACCGACGAAATCTATATTCCCTGGAGCAATACCTTTCTTATGTGGCATGATTACTGGTTTGGAAGTCATTCCGATTTAAAAGTATCTCTGGATAATATGTCTCTTCTGGAGCAGCTTCTGAAACTGAAAAATGCCTGGGCAATCGTTCCTGCTACCGTGGCACAGACACTCGCAAAGAAAGACGGCTTCCGTATTGTCCCTGTACAAAATCCACCAGAACCACGCACCTGCTATGCCATTTTAAATGACCAGCATCAACCCAATCCGTTACTGTCTGCATTTATCCAGGAACTGCGCTGTACAGCAGAACAATTTACCGAAATTTCTCTTCTTCCGCCACAGCCATTTTCTATATAGGAGGATGTTAACAGATAAATAAAACTTATAAATAATTATAAATATTTGTTGATTTTTATAACTTTTATTGATAGAATAAAGTATAAATATTATAAGGGGATTTTAATTATGAGTAAATACTATTCTATCAATGAGTTTTCAAAAATTTTAGGAGTTTCAGCACAAACATTAAGGAATTGGGATAAGAATGGAAAACTTCACCCACATCATACTTCAAGCAATGGATACAGATATTATTCGCATGAACAATTAAATCAAGTAATGAATATAAAGCCAAATCTTGATAGGATTACTATCGGTTATTGTAGAGTTTCAAATAATAAACAAAAAGACGATTTGGAACGTCAAATAGAGAATATGAAATCGTATTTAACTGCACAAGGAAAGCCTTTTGAGATTATTAGTGATATTGGTTCTGGAATTAACTATAAGAAAAAAGGATTGAAGGAACTTATTAAACGGATATCTCAGAACAAAGTCGAAAAGGTTGTAGTTTTGTATAAAGATAGATTATTGAGATTTGGTTTTGAATTAGTTGAATATATCGCAAGTCTATATAATTGTGATATAGAGATTATTGACAATACTGAAAGATCAGAGCAACAAGAACTTGTTGAAGATTTAGTTCAGATAATAACTGTATTCAGTTGTAAATTACAAGGAAAACGTGCAAATAAAGCAAGAAAACTTGTTAAAGAACTTATAGAAGAAGGTGATGAAGATAATGATAAAAACAATTCGAGTAATGTTACTCCCAAATAACAAACAAAAGACTAAATTATTTCAATATGCCAACACTGCAAGGTTTGCTTACAATTGGGCATTAGGCAGAGAACAAGAGAATTATAAAAACGGTGGAAAATTTATATCCGATGGAGATTTACGAAAAGAATTTACCCAATTAAAGAAAACTGATGACTACACTTGGTTAAATAATATTTCAAATAATGTAACAAAACAGGCAATCAAGGATGCTTGCGAATCATATAAGGATTTCTTCAAAGGATATACAAAATTTCCACGATTTAAGAGTAAAAAACATTCCGTACCAAAATTCTATCAAGATAATGTAAAAATTCAATTTACAGATACTCATGTAAAAGTGGAAGGATTTGCTACTTCTAAAAAGAAGAATAAGCAAAAATTAAATTGGATAAGACTTGCTGAACATGGGCGTATACCTGTCCAAAATGTAAAGTACATGAATCCACGTATTAAGTATGATGGACTTAATTGGTATATAACTGTCGGTATTGAATATGAAAATTCTGACACTCTTCCGTCTAATGAAGGGATTGGGATTGATTTAGGTATTAAGGATTTAGCAATATGTTCTGATGAAAACACATATAAGAACATAAATAAATCTCAAAAGGTAAAGAAACTAGAAAAAAGAAAACGCAGGTTACAGCGTTCTGTATCGAGAAAATATGAGAAAAACAAGAAAGGAGGAAGTTACTGTAAAACAAGTAACATTATAAAAAGAGAAAAAGAACTTTTAAAATTAAATCACCGACTAACAAATATTCGTCAGGATTACTTACATCAAACTACGACTGAGATAGTGAAAACCAAGCCATCTTATATAGTGTTAGAAGATTTAAATGTAAAGGGAATGATGAAGAATAGACATTTATCTAAAGCTGTTCAACAACAATGTTTTGGAGAATTTAGACGACAAATTGAATATAAAGCGATGTGGAACAATATTCCTGTAATTATTGCTGACAGATTCTTCTCAAGTTCTAAATTATGTAGTTGTTGTGGAAATATTAAGAAAGATTTAAAGTTATCAGATCGTATTTACAGATGTGAATGTGGAAATGTAATAGATAGAGATTATCAAGCGGCTTTAAATCTTAAAAGATATGGAGAAAATGTTTTAAAATCTGTATCATAACATTTTCAAGTTACTACAGATATGTACTGATACGTTAGTCAGGAATTTACGCCTATGGAGTGTACAAGAACTTGTGAGTAGTATCTGTTTCAGCAGTACGAAAGCATACACGTTGAAGTAGGAATGAAACATAAAAGTTTATAACCTTTTATAAGTTTTCAGTAACGGTTCTATGTCTTGCAAGACTTCTGCTTCCAGAGTCCGATATTCGCTGTGCTGCAGGCCGAGAAGTTTATTTCAAAGGAGAAGAAAAGAAACTTCTAAGCGTCGTAGATTCTATTTTTGCATCTGGATATCTTACCGCAGACGGACAGGGAATCGCAGATACGATTAAGTCCATCACTGACGCAGGATTTACTTATGAAATTGACTCAGCATAATAACATCCCCCACTAAAGTCCCAGGACTTTGAAGTGGGGGTCTTAATTACAAAAGATGCGCTCTGGTTATCAAAACTTATTATATAACAGAAAAAGCACCGTCCCAACAGCCTCTTCATCTGTCAAAACAGTGCTTTCAGTGCGCGATCAGGGGTTCGAACCCTGGACACCCTGATTAAGAGTCAGGTGCTCTGCCAGCTGAGCTAATCGCGCATCTTCTATTTATTTGTGCGTCCCTTATCTGTAACGCACTGTCTATTATAGTGATACTTGTAGAAAAAGTCAAGTATATTTTTCAAAAAATTTATATTTTTACTTTAAATGACAAAAATCACTTTCCTTTCTTCTTATTTCCGAATCCTTCCAGAGTTGTATTCACCTCATCTACCGCTTTTTTGAGGTTTAACATCTGCTTATTGACTTTTGGATTGTCATACGCCAGACGGCTCATCATTACCCTGATTCCTTTTCCTCTTCGCTTCATGGTGACACCTTTTTTCTACGTCTCTGTGTCTAGTATATGCATCTGTCAGAAAAATGACCGGCCATCCCAAAGAGAATCACCGGCCATCAGTCTTACATTCGATGCAAGGCAATCAGCTTATGAATCGGATTTCCCATAGAAGAGAACTTCTCTTCATACTCCGTCATTACATTGCCTTTCATCAATTCCTCGTCATGATGCAAATCAAAGGTCGACGTCTCCAGTGTCCATCCGGCTTCTTTTACCTCTTCCAGGGAGAATTCAAACAACTCTCTGTTGTCTGTCTTAAACTCCACGCTTCCCTCCGGAATCAAAATCTGGTCATATCTTTCCAGAAACTGTCTCGATGTGAGGCGGCGTTTTGCATGGCGGGCCTTTGGCCATGGATCTGAAAAGTTCAAATAAATTTTCTCCACTTCACCCTTCTCAAATATTTCCGGCAGAAGACGTGCATCCACACACATGAAATAAAGATTTGTCAAAGTCCCCTCATTCTGTTCGTATTCTTCTCTCTTTTGCAATGCACGAAGCAAGACGCTGTCATACATTTCAATCCCCACATAATTCACTTCCGGATGGATCTTGGCCATATCCATCAGAAAACGTCCTTTTCCCATTCCCACTTCAATGTGGATCGGATGATCATTTTCAAATACATGACTCCACTGTCCCTTCTGCTTCTGTGGCTCATGCACAACATAAGGGCTGTTTTCAATGACTTCCTTCGCTCCTGGTATATTTCTTAAACGCATTGGCAATACTTCCTCTCAATCTTTTAATCATAGACACATGTTTCTCAATTGTCTACTAATTTTTTATGATAACCGAAAACCTTTTGTTTTTCAATTTTTTTACTAGATTTTTCAAAAAATCGTAGTATGATATTAGAATAAGCAATCTGCATAAAATATCAGCTTATACCATTATTTATCAGCAACTGTTCATCACATTTACAGTTACCCATTGAATAGTTGCATTTACTATGTAATAGAAGGAGGCTGCACAATGGAAGAAGTTATTCAAAAGCTATCAGAGATTGAAACAACCGCTCAGCAGATCATGGACGAAGCAGAACTGCAAAAGCAGGCACTGGCAGAAAATCTGAAAAAGCGCATTCAGGATTATGACCAGACCACAGAAGCAGAATCTTCTGCCAGGATCGCTCAAATCCGAAAAGATCTGGAAACCAGCAAGGAATCTCAGCTTGCTGATTTAAATCAGAAGACCGCCCATATACTGGCTGGTCTTGACGATTATTATGCAAAAAATCACCAAAAACTTGCTCAGGAAATTTTTCACAAGATTACAAAAATCTGAGCATAACAGAAAAAATTGCATAGAAGGGAAGTGATGATATGGGCAGTGTTCTTTCCTACAGCGGCCTGTCAGCCAAAATACGGGCGATGCAGGTAAAATTAATCTCAGAAGAACAATTTCAGGAAATCGCACAGCTGACAAGTATATCTGAAGTTGTATCCTATCTGAAGAAAACACCGGAGTACCAGAAACGGTGGGCTTTTGTTGATGAATCATCGATTCACAGAGGAGAGGTAGAAAAACTGCTGAAAAAATCAATCTTTGAAAACTACACAAAGATTTACCATTTCGCAAATTCAGAACAGAGAACATTTCTGGCGCTCTATTTCAAACGCTATGAGATTTTCCTGATCAAAGAATGTATGCGCTGCATTTTTGACCATCGAGACGTCTCCATTGATTTCTCTGTTTATCTGAAGTTTTACCAGAAACACTCCAGATTGAATATTCAGGAAATGGCATCGTGCACGACGATCGACGAATTGATTGAATGTATGAAGGGGAGCGAATACTACGTCCCGCTTGTCGGGGTATCCAACCGGGAAACCAAGTCTCTTTTTGACTATGGTATGGCTTTGGATCTCTACTACTTCAATCTCATATGGAAGGAGAAGAAAAAACTTTTCTCCGGTAATGATCTGGCAGAGATCACAAAAGCTTACGGTTGTAAATTTGATCTTCTGAATCTGCAATGGATCCAGCGTTCCAAGCAATACTACAAAATGGAACCTGTCGAAATCTATTCTCTGCTGATTCCAGTCAACTATAAGCTGAAAAAACAGGAAATCACTGCTTTGGTGGAGGCAGCTGATATGGATGATTTTAAACAGATTCTTTCCAGAACTTACTATGGTACTCACTATGAAAACCTGAGTACTTCCACCCTGGAACAATTTTACAACTACCTTCTTCGGTACACGCTCAAACGGGAATCTTCCAAAGATCCTTACTCCGTTGCAATCATTTATTCTTATCTGTATCAGAAGGCTCATGAAGTGAACCGTCTGACTACAGCCATTGAATGCGTGCGATATGGTGTGTCACCTGAAGAAACTATGAACTATATTCACACAGCGTAAACCCGGAGGTAATTGACGTGATTGAAAAAATGAAATTTCTTAGCATTACCGGGCCAAAAGCGGATATCGACCGAGTGACGGAAAAATATCTGTCAAAATACGAAATTCACCTGGAAAACGCCCTGGCGGAATTAACTCAAATGCAGAATTTAACTCCTTATTTTGAGATTAATCCCTACAAGGACTCCTTAAATGTGATATCGGAATATTATGACAGGCTGGACAATACGAAAGAAGATTCCTCTGTGAATCTTTCCGTAGAAGATTCCCTGGCATTTATCAGAGATTTTGACTGCAAACTCCGTGCACTGGAAGAAACACGCAACGCCCTGACCGAGAAAAAGGCGGCTCTTCAGGAGAAGCTAAATCTCATTTTGCCTTTCCGAGAACTGAATTACGATATTCCTACGATTTTGAATTTTCGTTTTCTGAAGTATCGTTTTGGGCGCATTGAAAAATCGTATTATTCCAAATTTGAGAATTATATTTATCAAAACATGGACACCTTATTTTTCCGATGCCATATTGACGAGGAATATGTATGGGGTATTTATTTTGCCCCAAGACAGCAGGCTCATAAAATCGATGCTGTTTTCTCCTCCATGCACTTTGAGCGATTCCGGATTCCAAGTGACATGAAGGGTACTCCAGATGAGTCGTGTAAGATTCTGACAGGAGAAATTCAGAATCTAAAAAATCAAATAGAAGAAAACAAACGCCAGCAGGAAGAACTTCTAAGCAGCAACAAGGCAAAAATCGTTGCTGCAAAAAATAAAATCGAGACACTATCCATGGGATTTGACGTCCGTAAGGTTGCCGCCTGCACAAAGGGCGAAAAGGATGTCTTCTATATTCTCTGCGGCTGGATGCCGGAAAGTGATGCGGAACGATTCCGCAGGGATATTGATGGCGATGATAGTCTCTTCTGCATCCTGGAGGATCAGGATCACAGACCGTATCAGCAGCCTCCAACCAAACTGAAGAATCCAAAAATCTTCAAGCCTTTTGAAATGTACATCCGCATGTACGGATTACCAGCCTACAATGAAATGGATCCAACCTGGTTTGTGGCGATTACGTATTCCTTCATTTTCGGTGCCATGTTCGGTGATGTCGGACAAGGTCTGGTACTCTTTATCGGAGGAATGCTGCTTTACAAATTTAAGAAAATGGATCTGGCAGGCATCATCGGCACCGCTGGTATTTTCTCTGTTTTCTTTGGCTTCATGTTCGGAAGTATCTTCGGCTTTGAAGATGTACTGCCCGCTTTGTGGCTAAGACCCGTGGAACATATGTCGACCGTTCCATTTGTCGGAAAATTAAATACTGTATTTATCATATCCATCGCTTTTGGTATGTGTATTATTTTGATCTGTATGGTGTTCCACATCATCAACGGACGAAAATCCCACAGCGTCGAGGATATCTTCTTTGATACCAATGCACTGGCAGGGCTTGTCTTCTATGGAGCGGTAGCTGCGGTTGTCGTTCTCTACATGACCGGACATGCCCTTCCTGGAACTGCTGTACTGGTCATTATGTTTGTGATTCCTTTGCTCGTCATTTTCCTGAAGGAACCTCTCACCCGATTGGTAGAGAGAAAATCAGAAATCATGCCGAAGCAAAAAGGAATGTTCTTTGTGCAGGGATTCTTTGAATTATTCGAAGTACTGCTGAGTTATTTTTCAAACACCCTTTCTTTTGTCCGTATCGGTGCTTTCGCAGTCAGCCACGCGGCCATGATGGAGGTTGTTCTGATGCTGGCAGGTGCAGAGAGCGGAAACCCGAATATCGTGGTTGTCATTCTCGGAAACCTGTTTGTCACCGCTATGGAAGGACTGGTTGTCGGTATTCAGGTACTTCGTCTGGAGTACTACGAAATCTTCAGCCGTTTCTACAAAGGAACAGGACGCGAATTTCAGCCGTTCCTTTACCGAAAAACAAAAAAATAAAAGGCCGTCGTGCGATCATCCAAAGCGCCCCCAAAATCGAAACGCTTCGGATATCACTATATAACACACATAAATTAGGAGGATATTATTATGATTACAA
Source organism: Lachnospiraceae bacterium (assembly GCA_022787145.1). Taxonomy (GTDB): domain Bacteria; phylum Bacillota; class Clostridia; order Lachnospirales; family Lachnospiraceae; genus JALFVM01. The sequence goes on from JALFVM010000025.1 coordinate 18,264, forward strand.
CAATTCAGATTCTTTTGGCAGTTGCTCTTGTACTGAGCATCATCGTTCCATTTGGTGCTTACCTCATCGGAGAACATAACCGTGGACGTTATAAAACAGCCATCGGCGTAAACGCATTTTTCTTCTTTGGAACTATGCTTGTCGCAATCGCTGTGATGTTCGCAGGAACCACAACCGTATCCGCTGCTGCGGAAGCTTCCGGTCCTTCCGGAATCGCTCTCGGACTCGGATACATCGCAGCTGCTGTTGTTACCGGACTTTCCTGTATCGGCGGTGGTATCGCCGTTGCAAGTGCTGCAAGTGCCGCACTGGGAGCTATCAGTGAAGATCAGTCTATCCTTGGTAAATCTCTTATCTTCGTAGGTCTTGCCGAAGGTATTGCTCTGTATGGTCTGATCATTTCGTTCATGATTCTTGGTAAACTGGGTTAATGCAGATTTATCTGATCAGTGACAACATCGACACCTACACCGGCATGAGACTTGCCGGTGTGGAAGGTGTGGTTGTCCATCAGCGTGAAGAGCTGCGGGAAGCTTTACAAAAGGCCATCGCCAATAAAGAAATCGGAATCATCCTTCTGACGGAAAAATTCGGAAGAGAATTTCCTGAAATCATCGACGATGTAAAGCTTCATCACAAGACTCCTCTGATTATTGAAATACCAGACAGACATGGTACAGGACGCAAACCGGACTTTATTACATCCTATGTAAACGAAGCCATCGGACTGAAATTATAAGGTAGGTGACAACATGACAACGGAAGAAAAATTGCAGCATTTTTATGATGTTTCTGTCAACGAAGCCAAGACCGAAGCACAGGTTCAGCTTGATGCTTACCGACAGGAACTGGAACAGCAATTTGATGCATATAAAAAAAAGAAAGACAACGAAACAGCGCTTTTATTAAAAGCAGAATCAGACCAGGCCTCCCGCACGATCAACAAAGTCTTATCCGCTTCTCAGCTTGATATCAAGCGAAGCTGGTCCAAAAAGCAGAATGAATTAAAAGATCAGTTATTCGGAGAAGTAAAACAATTGTTGCTGGATTTTAAAGAAACACCGGAATATGACCGTTATCTGGAAGCCAAAATCAACGAAGCAAAGGAATTCGCCGAAAACGATGAGGCAGAATATTATCTTTCTCCTCAGGACGCAGCCAAAGCCTCCGCTTTATCTGCTTCTACAGGCGTCAAAATCCAAATCTCCGATCATGATTTTATGGGAGGTATACAGGCAAGAATCCCACAGAAGAATATTTTAATCGACAACTCATTTCTTGGTGCATTCGAGAATGAACGTCAGAATTTTACCTTTGATGGAGGTCTGACATATGAATAGAACAGGAAAAATCTATGGCATCAACGGACCGGTCATTTATATCAAAGGTCAGACCGACTTTAAGATGTCAGAAATGGTATATGTAGGTGAGGAAAATCTGGTTGGAGAGGTCATCTCTCTGAGCAAAGACCGCACCACCATTCAGGTATATGAAGAAACAACAGGATTGAAACCGGGCGAAACAGTTACCGCCACAGGTGACGCCGTTTCCGTTATGCTCGGACCTGGTATCATTCATAATATTTTTGACGGTATCCAAAGACCGCTGGAGGAAATTGCCAAAGAATCCGGCAAGTACATTTCCCGCGGTGTCAATGTGGAATCTCTTGATGTCCATAAAAAATGGGATACCCATATCGTCATCCAGGAGGGACAGGACGTCCATCCAGGCACGATCATTGCAGAAGTACCGGAGACAAAATCCATTCTCCACAAATCCATGATTCCGCCGTACATTGATGGTGTTGTAAAAAGCGTCGTTCCTGACGGACAGTACACCGTCACCGACACCATCTGCGTTGTAGAATCTCCGGACGGAACCACGCACGAAATCAAACTGGCACAAAAATGGCCAATCCGAGTTCCACGTCCGACCAATCAGCGTTACGCAGCCAGCATTCCACTGATTACCGGTCAGCGTATCCTCGATACACTGTTTCCAATTGCCAAGGGCGGAACAGCCGCTATTCCCGGAGGATTCGGTACCGGAAAAACTATGACCCAGCATCAGATTGCAAAGTGGTCTGACGCTGATATTGTTATTTATATCGGATGCGGCGAGCGCGGCAATGAGATGACAGAGGTTCTCGAGGACTTCAGCAAACTGATTGACCCGAAATCCGGCAACCTGATGATGGAGCGTACCACGCTGATTGCCAACACTTCCAACATGCCGGTTGCAGCCCGTGAGGCATCGATTTACACAGGAATCACACTGGCAGAGTATTACCGCGACATGGGCTATGACGTTGCGATCATGGCTGACTCTACTTCCCGTTGGGCAGAGGCTCTGCGAGAGCTGTCCGGACGTCTGGAGGAAATGCCTGCCGAGGAAGGTTTCCCGGCTTATCTTGCATCGAAACTGTCCGCGTTCTACGAGCGTGCCGGTATGATGCTGAATCTGAACGGTACCGAAGGCTCCGTGTCCATCATCGGCGCTGTATCCCCGCAGGGAGGTGATTTCTCCGAGCCGGTTACCCAGAACACGAAGCGATTCGTCCGCTGCTTCTGGGGGCTCGATAAAGCACTTGCTTACGCCCGCCATTTCCCAGCCATCAACTGGAACAACAGTTACAGCGAGTATGCCGACGACCTGGCACCTTGGTTCCGTGAACATGTATCACCCAAGTTTTTGTCTGACAGAAGCCAGATCGTGGCACTTCTGAATCAGGAAACTTCTCTGATGGAGATTGTAAAGCTGATCGGAAGCGACGTACTGCCGGACGATCAGAAACTCATTCTGGAGATTGCCCGCGTCATTCGCCTCGGCTTTTTGCAGCAGAACGCCTTCCACAAGGAAGACACCTGCGTACCGATGAAAAAACAATTCCTGATGATGGAAACCATCCTGTATCTGCATGAGCGCGCGCAGGACCTAATTGCCAAAGGCATGCCGATGTCCGTCTTAAAGGAAGACAAGATTTTTGAAAAAATCATTGCAATCAAATACGACGTAGCCAACAATGAACTGGAAAAATTCGACGAGTACCGCAAGGCCATCGATGAATTTTATGACAACGTAATGGAACGAAACGGTTAAAGGAGGGCTTAAGAAATGGCAATTGAATATTTAGGATTAAGCGAAATCAACGGCCCTCTGGTAGTTCTGGAAGGCGTTAAAAATGCTGCTTTTGATGAAATCGTGGAATTTCGTATGGATGACGGTACCCGAAAGATTGGCCGTATCATCGAAATCTACGAGGAAAAAGCAGTGATTCAGGTATTTGAGGGAACAGAAAATATGTCCCTGACAAATACCCATACAAGACTGACCGGTCACCCGATGGAGGCAGAGCTGTCTCCGGAAATTCTGGGACGTACCTTCAATGGTATCGGTCAGCCAATTGACGGTCTGGGAGAAATCATCCCGGAAATGAAAGTCAACATCAACGGACTGCCTCTGAATCCAATATCCAGAGAATATCCGCGTAACTATATCAACACAGGTATTTCCGCTATTGATGGCCTGACTACCCTGATTCGAGGCCAGAAGCTTCCGATTTTCTCTGGAAACGGTCTCCCGCATGACAAGCTCGCCGCACAGATTGTTCAGCAGGCATCTCTGGGAGAAAACTCCGATGAGAAATTCGCGATTGTGTTTGCCGCCATGGGTGTCAAGTACGATGTAGCCGAATTCTTCCGCCGCACCTTCGAGGAAAGCGGTGTTTCCGACCACGTAGTCATGTACCTGAACCTTGCCAATGACCCGGTTGTGGAGCGTCTGATCACACCGCGTATGGCACTGACAGCCGCTGAATATCTGGCATTTGAAAAAGGCATGCACATTCTCGTTATCCTGACGGATATCACCTCCTTCTGCGAGGCGATGCGAGAGGTATCCTCCTCGAAAGGTGAGATTCCTTCCCGTAAAGGTTACCCTGGTTATCTCTACAGTGAGCTTGCTACCCTGTATGAGCGTGCCGGAATCGTCGCAGGCGGAACCGGCTCTGTGACACAGATTCCGATTCTGACCATGCCAAACGATGACATCACGCATCCGATCCCTGACCTGACCGGTTACATCACCGAAGGTCAGATTGTACTGGACCGTCCGCTGTTCGGACAGGGCATCTACCCGCCGATCAACGTTCTGCCGTCTCTGTCCCGTCTGATGAAGGACGGAATCGGCGAAGGCTACACCCGCGAGGATCATCAGTCTCTTGCCAACCAGCTCTTCTCCTGCTACGCCAAGGTGGGAGACGCCAGAGCATTGGCTTCCGTTATCGGCGAGGATGAGCTTTCTCCTCTGGATAAAAAATATCTGGAATTTGGTAAAGCTTTCGAGAAAACCTTCGTCGGTCAGGGTGAGACAGAAAACCGAAGCATCCTCGAAACGCTTGACAAAGGCTGGGAGCTTCTCGGCATGATGCCAAAAGAAGAATTAGACCGAATCGACACCAAGATACTTGATAAATATTACAAACCCGCCAGTGAGGTGATTTAATGGATCCGAATACCTTCCCTACCAAAGGTAATCTTATCCTGGCCAAAAATTCTCTGCAGCTCTCCCGCCAGGGTTACGAGCTGATGGACAAAAAGCGTAACATTCTGATTCGCGAAATGATGGAGCTGATTGATGAGGCCAAGGATATACAGTCACAAATTGACGAGACCTTCCGAAAAGCCTACAGTGCTCTTCAGAAGGCCAATCTGGAGATGGGCATCTCGCTGGTGCAGGAGATTTCCTACACAGTTCCTGTGGAAAACTCCATCCGTATTAAGACACGAAGTGTCATGGGTACTGAAATTCCCCTTGTGGAATACGATGATACACCGGCAAGGCCCACCTACGCCTATTACAGCGGCAAGGCCAGCCTCGACGAAGCCAAGGCAGCCTTCGAAAAAGTAAAACAGCTTTCTATTGAGCTTTCCATGATAGAAAATGCTGCCATCCGGCTGGCAACCAACATCAAAAAGACCCAGAAGCGTGCCAATGCCCTGCAGAACATCACCATTCCAAGGTACGAGGCACTCACCAAAGAAATCTCCGAAGCTCTGGAAGAAAAAGAGCGTGAGGAATTCACCCGCCTAAAGGTCATCAAACGTCAGCAGGAAGCAAAAAAGAAACGCTAGCCCGAACAGCCATTTGCACAGAGAAGGCTTTCCACATCAAGTGCGATCTCTCCGCTTGTGCAGGCAACCTGTTGATTTTCTTGTTTGGCTGCGCCGCCTATAGATTGCTTTTCAAACAAACTCGCGCCTGCGCTCAAACAGTGTTTTCAAAGCAATCGCTCTGCTCGCCAAGCCTGCGAAAATCTGCCAAAGGTCTGCCTGCACAAGCGGAGAGATCTGCACTTTGATTCTGGAAGGTGATGGATCTGTGCAAATTGTCTGTTCTACGTTAACGGTTGCAGCCGCCTTTACAGGTTCTTGTCCTACTTCAAAAAAACACACAGCGCCCTGTATTCGATCGCATGGCACTGCGTGTTTTTTGTATTTCATCTTCTTCCACAAGTTTCTTAGATTTTAATATCGCTTAAAATTTTAAGTATGATTCTCGTAACTTCACTTAAACGTTTTGGATCTATAATATCCATAGTATCTTCTTGAGAATTTGCAGCTATTCCCTCTGTCATATCCTGTACAATCGAAATTGCCGGTATCCCCACCATTGAAAAAGGATAATGATCCGAGTTCATTTGACATGTTAAAGAAAAACGCTGATTATTTGTAAAAAGGTCAGAAATAAAATTTCCTTCTGGTTCAACAGTAAAATTTCCTTCTTTATCTTCACTCTCCTTCCCCTCTCCAACCATAATCCAATATCCCAAGTTGCTTTTTTGAGCAACTGTATCCACATTTATCACTCCAATCATATCATTTTTTTCTTTTTCAGATATCTGCGACACAAAGTATCGAGAACCCACAAACCAGGATTCTTCACCCGAGAAAAATACGAACATCACATTGAAAGGCAATTGTTTATCGCTCAATATACGGGCTGTTTCCAGCAATACTGCTATTCCAGAACCATTATCATTTGCACCGGTGGAATCTTTGCAAGTGTCATAATGTGCACTGAGAATTAGCGTTCTTTTCGATTGGTCATGATTTTTTTCAGCAATAAGATTCACACCGTTTATGCCAGATACATCATCTGTAAATGCCCCATTCAAATACGCCTGTAGATCACTTCTCTTTTTTATAGACTCATTATTTGTCTCTTCTGTGAAATAAAATCTCTGTTTTTCTGTGGCATATCCCATGTTTACTAATTTCCGATTCATATAATCACAAACAGTATCATTCTCTTTACTCCCGATACATCTGGGTTTTCGAGAAATATTCTCTATGGTTTCCATCATATTTTCTTCTGAAATATTAGAAATCAGTTCGCTATTCCATTCATTTTGCGTCTCCTTACGATTGCAAGAAGTTAATGCCACCATATTTAGGAATAAACATAATACAATTTCCAGACTGATTATACTTTTTTGTAATATCTTTGATTTCATGGCTCTTCTCTCACTCTTTTTAAATCAATTTTTTTATCACGGATATAAAAAACCTGATCACACAACATTTTCATATCTTCCCTTGTGTGGCTTGCCAGCAAAATCAATTTATTGTTCTTCTTTAATTCCAATAATAATTTTCGAATTTCCGCAATTCCTCTCTGATCCAGTCCATTCATTGGTTCATCCAAAATAATCAATTCCGGATCTTCCATAATAGCCTGCGCAATTCCAAGACGCTGTTTCATACCAAGGGAATATTTTCCTGCTTTTCTTTCTGCTGCATAATCAATCCCAACCAGCTTCATCGTGTGCATAATCTGCTCCCTGTCAACCAATTTTTTTATTTTTGCCAGATACAATAGATTCTGCATACCTGAGTAATTCGGCAAAAAATCCGGTGTTTCTATGAGCACCCCCATACTTGGAGGGAAATCCAAATCCTTGCCAATTTGCTTTTGATCTAAATATATCGTGCCTCCTGAAGGCCGCATGAGACCCGCAATCATTTTCAATAAAACTGTTTTTCCAGAACCATTCGGACCTATAAAACCATATATATTCCCAGGGAACAATTTGAGACAAACATCCTCCAGAATACTCTCTCTATGAAATTTCTTACTTACATGATTCAATTCTATTTTTTCCATCCATTTTCTCCATATCGTAGTTCTGTTTAAATTTCTTTATCCAATACCTGATAATCTATATTTCTCACTCTAATATAGGATATGAGCACAATTGCAACAGCAAGCACCGCTAACGGAAAGAAATTTCCATTTTCCGCAGGCGAGGAATAAGACTGTAGTGACCATTTCGGATTCCACTCTCTTCTTGCAATATAACCAGAAAAGTGTACAAACAAAACTGCCCATGTTCCCAATGAATATTTCATCCCAAGATTTCCTAAATACAGTATACATCCCATGAAAAAAGCATATAAACAATTTCCAATAAAAACCAATGCACATGCATGAATTGGAGAATACTCCTGCATAAAATTCCAGTATGGAAATGATACAGAGAATCGAAAAATCATAAGATTTCCATTTTGTGCTACCTGCGAAAGAGGGATACTCCAACTTTCTCCCCAGTACCCATTCTCTGCTAACAGCAACATTGACAATAACAATATCGTCCCATAATAAAAAAATGCCATCAGCCCTATATACATGATACAGCTACTGTTCCAAATCTTTCTCGATGTACGAATCACCAACTGCAATGTTCTTTCATTTACAAAAGGTGCATCGGATAACAGAAACAGATACCCCAGCACAATGAGCATACTGCTCTGTGGATCTGTTGCCGAATACAGAAAGCCATCTAATATATTTGCGGGTTCTCCTCTCAATTGGACAAATTCCATAAATTGCTGTACAGAAAAGAAAAAAAGAGAGACTCCCATCCCAATTCCAAGCCACATCCTGCATGTACGCTTTTCAAATCGGAACTGCTCTCTCAGCAACTGAAAGATTCTTGTGATACCGCTCACTCCCTCATCCTCCTTCGCATAACGAAAAAAGTCATACTTGCAGCCAAAATACAATACACAAGCAATAAAACTGCGGACAATCCATAAGAATCCAGATCTTCACCTCTGACCAGAAATACCGGATTCAATTTCGGATCGTTTGCAAATACAATCCAAAAAAACTGATTCAAAATAAAAGGGATAATAAATGGTGCATATTTATTTCTAATCAGTAAAGAAGAAAACAATCCGATCAAAGCCCAAAAGATTCCAAATAATGCACCTAACCCGGTTTTCATAAGCAGCACCGCCGGAATTCCCAGGTGAATAATTGTTTCCCGCACTTGCATCCCCTGAAACAAATCTCCGACTTCACCACTCCCTGTCAGATAAGCAAACATAAAAAGTATGGCAAGTGGTACTGCAATCACCAATCCTCCGGAAATACAAACGGATGTAATTCGCATGCACATATATTTTTTCCAGGACATTCTGCTTAAAATAAACCTTATATAACCTGTTTTCTCTTCTTTATAAAACTGATTTGCATATCCCCAGGCGGGAAAGGCTGCCGAAAACACTGTAAATCCCGACAACGCCATCGGATAAGAACAAATTTCCATAACCGGAATCCGCCCCGGCATATCTTTAAAATACCACACTGTCCTCATGAGCATCACTGTCAATCCCAAAATTCCTATAAAGAATCCAGGATTGATGACTGCCCTTTTCATGTCTTCCATATATACATTGTTTTTTATATTACATAGCATAGGCAATCGTTCCATTCACAGCATTTATACACAAATTCATCATACTTGTTGTTCCATTTTCATCGGGATGTTTCTCTAAATATTGGTAATAGCTGTCCGTGTCAAAAATAAAATTCCAAACAGGAATCACAGATACATTCTCACCTTTTTTTTGTGCCAGATACACCAGTTCTATTCTGACTGCCTTTAACTGCTCCGAAAATATAATTTCGTAATTATCAATTGCTATTTGCAACGAATGCTTAATCAGATCCGGCAATGCCATTTCATCGCATTCCTCTTTATTTTCGATATTAATCAGACCAGTCATGTCAAAACTGCTGATTCTGTTCTGGATAAATGTTACCTTTCCTCCTGTATTTACAATTTTCTTTTCTACAGTAGCAGGAAAATCGGATTCAACAGTCATCCCCTCCAAAGTCTGATGGATAGAATAAGTACACCGATCCCATGCTTCTCCGCTATACTGATAGGGCTGCAGTGCAACAGCTCCCTCTTTTACCTTCCATACAGAAACAAAGTCCTCTAACTGTTTGTGAGATACTTCTTTCCCTTTTTCATCAGCTTCCCCCTGTTTTTCCTGTTCCAGAAGCCTCTCATTTGCATATCCCAAAGAAACAGCATCTCTTTCCTGCTCATCTGTGTAAGTTTGAATCGAATATTCCTCTGTAATCAGTTTCTTCTCCAATAATTGAGCAGTCAAAGTCTGAATATCTTCCGTGCTCCACTGTTTCATCTGGCCTTCCATGATGTATAATTTCTCCAATTTATCTGGAATAACAATGTCTGCATCCATTGACAGACAGCTATCTCCTGCCTGATTCGAAAATTTCTCTGTTATGTGCTCTGGAAAGAACGGTAAGCAACTTTGTACATCCATTTTATTTTCAGAGTCTTCTGTCTCTATTATCGATTCTTCACCAGATAAATTTTTCGTAGGTTGAGATATCTTCACACCATCAATCGTTTCACTTGCAGGGTGCTTTGCGCACCCCACAAGTCCTGCTGCAATCAACAACATTACACATACACGTATGCATTCCCATTTTATTTGTCTATTCTTCATACTAATTCACCGTATCAGAATTCCACCAACCATCACTTGCATATGTTCCAGCTGCTGCATCGTCAGTTCTTGCAGCTAAATAATATCCTCCCGTATTTCCTACTCCAAAAGACGTATATACAAGATCATACTGTCCCTTTTTTCTCCACCTCTGAGCACTGGTACAATAAGTTTTTGAAGAGCGATGGTATGGAACAAATAACATTCCATATGGAGATGCTCCTGTTTCTAAATGTAAAGGTTTAAAAGTCCAAGGCTGACCTTTATTTACCTTATTATTTCCCGAACTCGTATCCAGATTAAATTTCTGACCTGTAGCTGCTAAGTTAAAATGGTATTGTTGATGTGTAGCAGCAAAAGCTGGTGTTGTTAATGAACAAGTTACAACAAATGCAGTCATAATAGAAATCAACATTTTTTTCTTCATAAGCAAATCCTCCTTCTGTTTCCTCTGAAAGATACGTTTTTGTATCTTTTATACTATATAAATTATTTTAAAAAAACAAGTATTGATTTTTATTTATTTTCTGATATACTATATAAAGATACTTCTTTGTATCCATCTTAACAAATAGGAGGTAGTCATGTCAAAAACATATAATCTATCCAAACAGGAATACGCAATTATGAAGATTCTCTGGGACGAGAATCAAAAAATGTCGCTGGCAGAAATCTCATCACTGCTGCATTCTCAGGGTTTTCGTATTTCAACAGGAACAATCAAAACCTATCTGCAGCGTCTAATTAAAAAAGAGGCTTTATCTGCCAATAAAGTCGGTCACAATCTGGAGTATTTCCCCAGTTCATCTGAGCAGGAGTATGCACAGGAATGGACACATCAGTTTATCGAAAAAGAATTTGACAACTCATTGAGTAATTTTCTTCTGGCATTCACAGGGAATCACAGATTATCTAATGAGGAAAAGCTGGCTTTGAAAAAATTATTAGACGATGAATAAAGAGGGGTATCGATGAATTTTATACAATGTACCACACTATCCGGATCCATTGCTTTTGTATGTTATGTACTGTGCAGGCATCTATTTCACTTATCTCCCGGAAACAGATATAAGCTTCTTAAACTGAATCTGGTGTTTTTTCTTCTACCGTTTTCACTGCTGCGAAGCACCTTTACAAAATATATGCCCAATTCCTTTTTCGAACTGCAGGAACATGGCATGCTGGCATCATTATCACCTTTTAAAGTTATCTATCATACGAATACAGAAACGATTCAACCTTTTGAGTTATACCCTAAAGCATGGAAAACCTTTTATGCAGTGATTCTCCTTTTTCTCATTTGTATTTTCCTGTTTTTTCTCAGGAAATATCTTGCGACGAAGAAACTGGTAAAAGATGCAGCAAAACCTGTTACATCCTCGGCAATACTGCATACATGCCAAACAGAACTCCGTATAAAAAAAGCCGTTCGTCTTGCAGAACTTCCGTTACAATGTTCGCCGTTTACAATAGGCATATTCCATCCGACAATTGTTTTAACGAAACAAATGTCGAATACTGATTTATATTATGTCATAAAACATGAGTTGTATCATATCAAAACAGCAGATACGCTATTTCAAATGCTTGCGAGACTGGCAGTATTGCTCCATTTTTACAATCCCTTTGTTTACCTGTTTTTCCATGAATTGGCTAAAGTCTGCGAATTACATTGTGATGAGCAAGTCCTAAAAACAGCCGATGATATACAGCGAAAACATTATGGAAATCTGTTGATTGAACAAGCTTGCTGTAATAATTCCAAATTTGTTTTTTCCTCTCGTGCTTTTGCTACACAAAATAAAAAATTATTGAGGGAGAGAATTCTCATGTGCAAAAAGACAATATATTCCAGAAAATTCTTTACAATCATCACAGCCGTATCGCTCTTTCTTCTATCCGCAGTACCTGTATTCGCCTACACACCACCTATAGAAATGCATATTCTGAATACTTCCGAACTTGAACTTTATTCTAATGAAAACACTGAAATACAATTCACGGAAGACATCAGTACTCTAATCTGCGCGGATGAAAAATATTTTGCTACCACGGATAACTATTTTATAGACTCTGCCGGAAGCGTACTTCCGACATTAGAACCAAGTTCCCAAATACAGCCGCGTTCCTGCAGCCATACATTTAAATACGGCCAACAAAAAATCCATACCAGAAATACCAGCGGAGGATGTACTGTAACAATCAACAATGTAAAGCAATGTACCAAGTGCGGCTACACAGTCATACTCTCTCGTGACTCACAGATTTCATACACAAAATGTCCTCATTAACTTCCTGTTTGTTGGGTCGTATGTGCACCACTTTCCTGGTCAACGGAACACTTTCAAACGGCAAAGTTTTTGGGCCGATAACTTCCGGAGTCTTTCCACATGACCGCCACTCGCCCAGGAGGGATACCACCGTCCAGGCATGTCGATTTTCTTGCTTTTTCTGCGCCGCTTATGGATTGCTCTTGACGCAAACTCGCACGCAGTGCTCAAACAGTGCGTCGCGAGCAACCGCTATGCTCGAAAAATCTGCGAAAATTTCTCCAAATGCCTGGACGGTGGTATCCCTCTCAGGTGAGCGCAGGTCATGCAGAAAACTCCTATGTTTTCATAAATAATACAACTTTTGAAAAAACTATCAAATTTTACATGCTCTTTTGTCTGGTATATCATCCAACCAAAGACACTGCCAATAAAGTAGAATGGCCTATTTGCACATATCGA
>JALFVM010000054.1 GCA_022787145.1 Lachnospiraceae bacterium
CAAGGTCATCGGTGTTCAGGTAGATGCCATCGAACGAGGCGAGGATCGTATTGAATTTAAAAAGACGATGAATTCCCTGGGAATTGAAATGGCACGCAGTGAAGTTGCATACAGCGTGGAGGATGCGCTCAGAATTGCAGACGAACTGGGTTATCCGGTTGTTCTTCGCCCTGCCTACACCATGGGAGGTGCCGGGGGCGGACTTGTCTACAACCGCGAAGAACTGAAAACCGTCTGTGCAAGAGGTCTGCAGGCCAGCCTGGTAGGTCAGGTTCTCGTAGAAGAATCGATTCTCGGCTGGGAAGAACTTGAGCTTGAGGTTGTCCGCGACGCAGACAACAACATGATTACCGTTTGCTTTATTGAAAATATTGACCCTCTTGGTGTCCACACAGGAGATTCTTTCTGTTCCGCACCGATGCTTACCATTTCCGAAGAATGCCAGAAACGTCTTCAGGAACAGGCTTACAAGATCGTAGAGTCCGTACAGGTCATCGGAGGTACAAACGTACAGTTTGCACATGACCCTGTAACAGACCGCGTCATTGTTATTGAAATCAACCCGCGTACCTCCCGCTCTTCCGCGCTTGCTTCTAAAGCTACCGGATTCCCGATCGCACTGGTATCCGCAATGCTTGCAACCGGGCTGACCTTAAAAGATATCCCTTGTGGAAAATACGGTACGCTGGACAAATACGTTCCGGATGGTGATTACGTTGTAATCAAATTTGCACGCTGGGCATTTGAAAAATTCAAAGGCGTAGAAGATAAACTCGGCACACAGATGCGCGCCGTAGGCGAAGTAATGAGCATCGGAAAAACTTACAAAGAAGCGTTTCAGAAAGCCATCCGCAGTCTGGAAACAGGACGTTATGGTCTTGGACATGCCAAAGATTTTGACTCCAAAACAAAAGAACAGCTTCTTCAGATGCTGATCACACCTTCCAGCGAACGTCACTTTATCATGTACGAGGCCCTGCGAAAAGGTGCTACAGTAAAAGAAATCTTCGAGCTTACCAAAGTAAAAACTTACTTTATCGAACAGATGAAGGAACTGGTTGAAGAAGAAGAGGCGCTGCTCAAATGCAAAGGAAGCATGCCTTCTGACGAAATGCTCATCACAGCGAAAAAAGACGGTTTCTCCGATAAATACCTGAGCCAGATTCTGGAGATTCCGGAAGAAGATATCCGCAATCACCGTATTTCACTCGGTGTGGAGGAAGCCTGGGAAGGCGTACACGTAAGCGGAACACAAGACAGTGCTTACTATTACTCCACCTACAACGCACCGGACAAGAACCCGGTATCCACAGACAAACCGAAGATTATGATCCTCGGCGGCGGCCCGAACCGAATCGGACAGGGAATCGAATTCGATTACTGCTGCGTACACGCTTCTCTGGCTCTGAAAAAACTGGGATTTGAGACCATTATCGTAAACTGCAATCCGGAAACCGTATCTACCGACTACGATACTTCCGACAAGCTGTATTTCGAGCCTCTGACTCTGGAAGATGTATTGAGCATTTACAAAAAAGAAAAACCGCTTGGCGTGATTGCACAGTTTGGAGGACAGACACCGCTGAATCTGGCAGCTGAGCTGGAGAAAAACGGTGTCAAGATTCTTGGAACTTCTCCATCTGTCATCGATCTTGCGGAGGATCGTGATCTGTTCCGCGCTATGATGGAAAAACTGGAAATCCCAATGCCGGAATCCGGAATGGCTACCACGGTGGAAGAAGCCATTGCTATTGCTGAAAAAATCGGTTACCCGGTTATGGTTCGTCCTTCCTATGTACTTGGCGGACGCGGCATGGAAGTCGTTTACGACGAGGAAAGCATGACCGGATATATGAACGCTGCTGTTGGCGTAACACCAGACCGCCCAATCCTGATTGACCGCTTCCTCAATCACGCGCTGGAGTGCGAGGCAGATGCGATCAGCGACGGAACTCACGCATTTGTTCCGGCCGTTATGGAACACATCGAGCTTGCCGGCGTACATTCCGGTGACTCCGCCTGCATCATTCCTTCCGCACATATTTCTGAAGAAAATGTGCAGACCATCAAAGAATATACAAGAAAAATCGCAGAGGAAATGCACGTGCAAGGCCTGATGAACATGCAGTACGCCATCGAAAACGGCAAAGTATACGTGCTGGAGGCAAACCCGAGAGCATCCCGTACCGTTCCTCTGGTATCCAAAGTCTGCAACATCCGCATGGTACCGCTGGCTACCGATATCATTACCTCAGAGTTGACGGGACGTCCGTCACCAGTTCCAGAATTGAAAGAGCAGGTGATTCCAAACTATGGAGTAAAAGAGGCAGTCTTCCCGTTCAATATGTTCCAGGAGGTTGACCCAATCCTCGGACCGGAAATGCGTTCTACCGGTGAAGTGCTTGGTCTGTCCCACTCTTACGGTGAGGCATTCTACAAAGCCCAGGAGGCAGCACAGCTGAAACTCCCTCTGGAGGGCACGGTACTGATCTCTGTAAATCGCAAAGACAAGGCTGAGGTTGTGGAGGTTGCTCAGATTTTCGCAGACAATGGTTTCCACATCGTTGCAACAGGAACCACTTACGATCTGATCACAGAAGCAGGCATTCCTGCCGAAAAAGTGAAAAAACTCTACGAAGGCCGTCCAAACATTCTGGATATGATCACCAACGGCAAGATTGACCTGATTGTCAACTCTCCAGCTGGAAAAGAAAGTATCCATGATGACAGCTACCTGCGAAAAGCAGCCATCAAAGCAAAGATTCCATATATGACGACCATTGCCGCTTCCAAAGCGACAGCCAAGGGTATTGCATATATCAAGGCACACGGAAATGAATCCATCAAATCTTTGCAGGAACTGCACAGCGAAATTCACGATAAATAATAAATAGCGGATAAAAAATCCGGTATGAAATTCCATCTCAAGACGAAATTCCATACCGGATTTTTTTACTTCTTTTCCTAAACAGGTCTATAATTTTATGCTTCCAACCCATCCTTAAACTCGGAAATCACAGAAACAGTCATTGCATAATCACGCTTTACCTGTTCCAGCAATTTCATGATTTTCGCCAAATCACTTTCTTCAAACTGCAAAGGGCGAAGTACCTCTGTCAGATTGCTGCTGGATTCTGCCAGAACTTTAAATCCAAGATTCAGGCAAAGCCCCTTTAATGTGTGGGCAGCGCGAAATGCTTCTTCATATTTTTTCTGCTCCATGCTATTGCACAATTCTTCAAAGCTCTTATCATCGAGAAATTTCAACATAAATTTCTGAAGCAGGCGCTCCATTCCCATTCTCTTCACGGTATCTTCATAATCTCCGCCAAAGGCCTGATAACATTCCTGTAAATTCATCTTCATTTTCTCCTTCAATTCCAGTGTTTTGCCAAGTTAATAGCTCAAATATTTTTATTTCAAAAATCAGCCTGTCAGAATACTGATTACTTATTCTCAGTTACAACTGCTTCTTCCCACTGTACTTCTTTAAATCCTGTCAGTACAAAATTCTCACCAACAAGAAGCGGTCTTTTTACCAGCATCCCATCGGATGCCAGAAGTTCATACTGCTCTTCTTCGCTCATGTCAGGAAGCCTGTCCTTCAGTCCCAGTTCCCGATAGAGCATCCCGCTTGTATTAAAAAATCGCTTCAACGGAAGACCACTGATCTTATGCCACTTTTTCAGCTCTTCCACTGTCGGATTTTCTTCTTTGATATGACGGTCTATATACTCAATGCCCTGCTCATCCAGCCACTTTTTTGCTTTCTTACAAGTTGTACACTTTGGATATTCAACAAACAACAACTCTGCAACCTCCTAAACACAATTTTTTCCATTCTATCACGTAATTCTATATTTTTCCACCGCAAAAGTCGGGATTTTGATATATTTATGCTGCCCCTCACAAAACAGCGATCCAGAAACAGTTTCCGATCACGTCAGTTCCCTTCTCCGCGGGAAACAGGATTCCAGCTTGACATCTGCTTTATCCTTCTTCTATACTTATGATAAATCAAATGAGACGAAATAAGGAGTGTTAATTATGATTTTAAAAAATGGTTTTCTTATCAACCCCCGCACAAACACATCCGAACCTGCTGATATCCGGATCAACAACGGTATCATTGAAGAAATCGGCACCAACCTTTCTGATGACCAGGAAGAAGTTCTGGACCTCACTGGCCTTACTGTTGCTCCAGGACTCATTGATACACACGTACATTTCCGTGATCCGGGATTTACCTACAAGGAAACGCTCCATACCGGTTCCCTGGCAGCTGCCAAAGGCGGATTTACTTCTGTCATCTGTATGGCAAATACTTCTCCTGCCGTGGACTGCGTTGAAACACTAAGCGATATCTTAACTCGTGCAAAAGAAGAAAATATCCATATTTATCAGGCTGCTGCTGTTTCCGAGGGGCTAAAAGGCCTGAACTTAAACGACATGGAAGCTCTGGCACAGGCAGGCGCCTGCGGTTTTACCGATGACGGAATTCCTCTGATGAATGCAGCACTCTGCTATGAAGCAATGGAGCGTGCCGCTGCACTTGACCTTCCGATCAGTCTTCACGAAGAAGACAAATCCTTTATTACAAATAATGGAATCAACGAAGGCATCATCTCCGAGGCTCTCGGGATCTCCGCCTCCCCGTCCGTTGCGGAAGATGTTCTTGTCGCAAGAGACTGCATGCTTGCGCTTCACACAAAGGCAAACACTGTCATTCAGCACATCAGCTCCGGCAATTCCGTAGCACTCGTGCGCAATGCAAAAGAACTCGGTGCAAATATTCATGCAGAAGCAACTCCGCATCACTTTACTCTGACAGAAGATGCGATTTTGCAGTATGGAACACTTGCAAAAATGAACCCGCCGCTTCGTACCGAGAAGGATCGCCAGGCCATCATTCAGGGACTTCAAGATGGCTCCATCGACCTGATTGCCACAGACCATGCTCCGCACAGTCAGGAAGAAAAATCAAGACCTTTGACAGAAGCACCAAGCGGCATCACCGGACTGGAAACTGCACTTGGTCTTGGAATCACTTCCCTTGTAAAACCGGGGCACTTAACACTGATTCAGCTTCTTGAAAAAATGACCGCTAATCCGGCTGCCTTGTATCATCTTCCAGGCGGTTCCATTGAGACAGGTGCCCCTGCGGACTTTGTGATTTTCAACCCAGATGAAGAGTGGATCGTCGATTCCTTTGCGTCCAAGTCTTCCAACAGTCCGTTTAAGGGTATGTCCCTGTACGGAAAAATTCACTATACGATTTGTGATGGAAAGATTGTTTATTCCTGCGAGTAAACTGCTGATTCATTGACAAGCCCAAAAGGAAACAGGATTGTTGTATCAAAAGTAATACAACAATCCTGTTTTTAAATCTGTTCTATCCGTATTCTGTTTTGCAGTTCTAAATCGCTCATCCCATAAAGCTGATCCAGAAATTCTATCTGAAAACTCCCCGGTCCGTGGCATTTTTCGGCTGCGAGTTCTCCCGCAATTCCCATAGATGCCGCAGCAAGAATGCATGCCAGAATCGGATTTCTTCCTGCCAGATACGCAGTACACACAGCTCCCTGCATACAGCCCGTTCCCGTAATACATGCCAACATGGGATCCCCATTTGATAACACATATACGGATGACGCACTTACAACCATATCCTTTTTGCCGCTCGCAAGAATGACTGCACCGGTCTCTTTCGACAACTGCCCGAAAATATTTGCCATTTCCCTCTGATTTTGACTCGTCACTGCGTCTTTTTCACCAGCGTCCACGCCAATGCTGTGTGAAGGGCAATCTGCAATCGAAAGAAGCTCAGATGTATTTCCTTTCAACACAGCAATCCCGCCAATCTCCATCAAATGCTTCGCATAGCGAAAACGCAAATCACTGCAGGCAGTTCCAACCAAATCAAGCAATACCGGTATGTCGTTTTCTTTTGCCGTTCTCAGAGAGATCTCCATCGACTCCATACGCACATCTGTGATATTTCCCAGATTTAACATCAAGGCGCCGGCCGTAGCCGTAATCTGGGCAACCTCTTTGGGATGCTCTGCCATAATCGGTCTTGCGCCGAGAGCCAGCACTGCATTTGCACACGCGTGAATGGAAATGGGATTCGTAATACAGTGAATCAACGGCTTTTTCCGCCTAACTTTCTTTCGCAGTTCTAACATATCCTTTGTCATAAACCTTCGCTCCCAGACTCTGCTGGAACTTCACCAATAATCCTGCTCTGCTTAATGCTTTCAGGAAAATATAGGCAACCGTTCCGCCCATGAGTGTCGCCCCGATAAACATCGGAGTATAGAAAAATGCAGTCAGACCTTCTCTTCCCATCAAAAATGCCATAACCGGATAAGAAACCAGTGAGCCGATGATTCCCGTACCAATCACCTCTCCAATCACAGCACAGATGATACGGCCCTTTGATACCCGATAAAAGACACCGGATAAAAATGCACCAAACACAGCCCCCGTCAGAGCCAGAGGTGGAATTCCCATAAACATCATGCGAATCACTCCAATCATGGTCGCACAAAGCAGAGAATACCACGGTCCCATCAGAACGGAACACACAATGTTAATCAGATGAGCGGTCGGACACATTCCCTCAATTCGCAAAATCGGTGAAATCACAACGCCGATTGCCACCATCGTTGCCAGCATGACCATGCGAAATGTACGAATTCTTTCTTTTTCCAAAATAATCTCCTCCTTCCTTTTTACTGATTTTGTATCTGTTCAGTACCCTCACAGATGGGAGCCAAAATCCATGAAAAATCATCTTTGATAATGGGATTTTGGCTTGTATGTCTCGGGATTTTCATGCAAAATGCATGAAAACACCTCGCGGGATATTACCTGCTGAACAGTTACCTAATTTTTTATAATACCACTTTTCTGCATTTTTATCCACAAAAAAATCTATCAAAGATGCCAATTTCTCTTGACAATCAAACAAATCCTTTGTATACTTTAGTCAATTAAAGACGAAATCTTCAGGGCGGGGTGCAATTCCCCACCGGTGGTATAGCCCACGAGCCGCAAGGCATGATTCGGTGAGATTCCGAAGCCGACAGTACAGTCTGGATGAAAGAAGAAAAAACTATTTTTATTGTAGTGACAATGCTCTGGAACGTTTATCGTTCCAGATTTTTTTATTTTTGCATGAATATCTCCATAAAAAAGTACCCTGAACGTTTCTGTTCGGGGTATTTTTTTATCTTACAAAGCAGAAAAAATCTCCTGTTGATTGCCAAAATACACCCGAACTCACTGAAAAAATTTTTGGAGGGCATAAATCAATGAATGATTTTACCTATATGAAAACAGCTCTGGAACTGGCCAAAAAAGGCTGCGGTTACACCTCTCCCAATCCCATGGTCGGAGCCGTTATTGTAAAAGACGACCGCATCATCGGACAGGGCTATCATGAACGTTACGGCGATCTTCACGCAGAGCGAAATGCACTGGCCTCCTGCACAGAATCACCAGCTGGGGCCACCATTTATGTCACCTTAGAGCCATGCTGCCATTACGGGAAACAGCCTCCCTGCACAGATGCGATCCTGGAATCAGGCATCACACGGGTCGTTGTTGGTTCCGGTGATCCAAATCCGGCTGTTGCAGGGAAAGGAATTGAGATTCTTCGTCAGCACGGAATCGAAGTCGTCGAACACGTTCTGGAGGACGAATGCCTGCAGCTCAATGAAGTATTTTTTCATTATATCCAGACAAAGCAGCCTTTCGTCGTAATGAAATATGCCATGACGATGGACGGAAAAATTGCCGCCTACACAGGTGCATCCAAATGGGTGACCGGCGAACAGGCGCGCCAGCACGTTCATCAGCAACGCCACAAATACACTGCC
This sequence comes from Lachnospiraceae bacterium, assembly GCA_022787145.1. GTDB lineage: Bacteria > Bacillota > Clostridia > Lachnospirales > Lachnospiraceae > JALFVM01. The sequence goes on from JALFVM010000054.1 coordinate 7,884, forward strand.
ATCATGGTTGGTGTCAACACGGTTCTTATGGATAATCCGCTTCTGACATGCCGAATCGAACACAGCAAAAATCCAGTTCGGATTATCTGCGACAGCCACCTGCGCACGCCGCTTACTTCTCAGATTGTGCAGACAGCATCTGAGGTTCCAACGATTCTCGCCACACTGTGCAAAGATTCAGAGCGCAAAAAACTTTACGAAGACAACGGCTGCCGCGTACTGACCGTCCCCGAATCAAACGACGGGCACATCGACCTTTCTGAGCTAATGACGATTCTCGGAAACCAGTACAACATCGACTCCATTCTTCTGGAAGGAGGCGCCACATTGAACTGGTCAGCACTAAAAAGCGGCATTGTGAACAAAGTACAGGCATATATCGCGCCAAAGCTGTTCGGTGGAGCCAGTGCCAAAACGCCCGTCAGCGGCCAGGGCTTTGCCTTACCGTCCGAAGCAGTTTTTCTTTCCAACAGCAAGATTACACAGCTTGGAGATGATTTTTTGATAGAAAGCGAGGTGATTGATCATGTTCACCGGAATTGTTGAAGAAATGGGAACACTTCGAGGAATACAGAAAGGCACACACTCCGCAGTTTTACAGATTCAGGCCGCAAAAGTTCTGGAGGACGTAAAACTCGGTGACAGCATCGCCGTCAATGGTGTCTGTCTCACCGTTGTAGGATTCGACTCTCACAGTTTTTCTGCCGATGTCATGCACGAGACACTGAACCGCACTGCGTTATCCACATTAAAGCCGGGCAGTCCCGTGAATCTGGAGCGAGCCATGCCTGCAAACGGACGCTTCGGAGGACACATCGTAGCCGGTCATGTAGACGGAACAGGGAAAATCACACACATCCAAAAAGACGATAACGCTGTCTGGTATACCATTGCCGCTTCCCCTTCCATCCTGCGTTACGTCGTGGAAAAGGGTTCGATTACCATCGATGGCATCAGCCTGACCGTAGCCAAGACAGACACGACATCATTTTCTGTATCCATCATCCCTCATACAGCCCAAGTAACCATTCTTGGCAAACGCAAAACGGGGGATCTGGTCAATCTTGAGACCGATATCATCGGAAAATACGTAGAAAAACTGCTCCAGCCTGCCGACACACCTGCACAGAGCAGCGGGCTGACACGAGACTTTTTATTAAAACATGGTTTTTAGGAGGATTTCCATATGTTTCAGTTTCATACCATTGAAGAAGCATTAGAAGATTTGAGAAACGGCAAAATCATTCTTGCCACAGACGATCCCGATCGCGAAAACGAGGGCGACTTCATCTGTGCCGCAGAATTTGCCACAACCGAAAACATCAACTTTATGGCCACCCACGGGAAGGGACTCATCTGCATGCCAATGTCAAAAGCGTATGTGCAGAAGCTGCAGTTTCCTCAGATGGTCACACAAAACACAGACAATCATGAGACGGCCTTCACGGTTTCCATCGACCACGTCAGCACCACGACCGGAATCTCTGCCGCAGAGCGTTCCATCACCGCGATGAAATGTGTGGAGGAAGATGCAAAACCGGAAGATTTCCGCCGCCCGGGTCATATGTTCCCACTCCTCGCCCGCAAAAACGGCGTGCTGGAGCGCGAAGGCCACACCGAGGCAACGGTAGACCTGATGCGCCTGGCAGGCTTAAAAGAATGCGGACTGTGCTGTGAGATTATGCGCGAGGACGGTACCATGATGCGCACGCCGGAATTGATTGAACTCGCACAGAAATGGGACATCAAATTTATCACGATCAAGGATCTGCAGAACTACCGCAAACAGCATGAAAAGCTGGTCGAGCGTGTAACTGTAACAAAAATGCCGACCAAATATGGGGAATTTCAGGCTTACGGTTATGTCAACCAGCTAAACGGCGAACATCACATCGCACTCGTAAAAGGCGAAATCGGCGACGGTGAAAACGTTCTCTGCCGTGTACATTCCGAGTGCCTCACCGGCGATACTTTTGGCTCCCTTCGCTGCGACTGCGGTCAGCAGTTTGCCGCTGCCATGACCCAGATTGAAAAGGAAGGACGCGGCATTCTACTCTATATGCGCCAGGAAGGACGCGGCATCGGCCTCATCAACAAGCTTCGCGCCTACGAATTGCAGGAACAGGGCATGGATACCCTGGAGGCAAACCTCGCACTCGGCTTTGAAGGAGACCAGCGTGAGTATTACATCGGTGCACAAATTCTTCGCGATCTCGGCGTGAAGACACTTCGCCTGCTTACCAACAACCCGGATAAGGTTTACCAGTTATCCGAGTTTGGTATGGACATCACTGAGCGCGTTCCAATCCAGATGCGTGCGACCGCTCACGATTTATTTTATCTGAAAACAAAACAGACCCGCATGGGACATATTTTAAATTACTAAAAAAGGAGACTATCATTATGAACACATTTGAAGGAAAACTCATCCCTGAACAGATCAAAGTCGGCATCGTTGCCGCACGTTTCAACGAATTCATCACTTCCAAGCTGTTATCCGGTGCCATCGACGGACTGGTGCGCCACGATGTAAAGGAAGAAGACATTGATGTAGCCTGGGTTCCGGGTGCATTTGAAATTCCGCTGATTGCCTCCAAAATGGCAAAAAGCGGAAAATACGACGCTGTCATCTGCCTTGGCGCTGTCATCAGAGGAAGCACAAGTCACTATGACTATGTATGCAGCGAGGTATCCAAGGGCATTGCCTCTGTCTCACTTTCCAGCGATATCCCGGTGATGTTCGGCGTACTGACAACCGAGAACATTGAACAGGCCATCGAACGCGCCGGCACAAAAGCAGGCAACAAAGGCTATGACTGTGCACTCGGTGCCATTGAAATGGTAAATCTGATTCGACAAATCGAAGCATAAGACTCCTGAAGTGAGCGTTGCAAAATAGATGAGTAATCATCTATGAAGCAGCGCTCACTTTTTTTCCATCCAACACATCCGCGACAGCAATGTTAAAGTCCATATCAGGGTAAACTCTTTCATCTACATAGCTCCGCAAAAACAGGAAGTTTTTTCAGGTAAATCCTGCCCGAAAATGCAATGTGCGGCAATTCATAAAACCGACTCTCTGGCGGGCAGATCGGTCGATACAGTGGATCTGCCACAATATTCTTTGCACCTTTCAACCGCATTTCCAGTTCTTCCTCACCGCGGACTGCCGCATCATTGAAAGATAGCAGCCCTTCTGTTTCTCTGAGAGGACATAACACCTGCACGGGGCGTTTCGTCTGCATTTCAATGGCCGCCGCCAGTGACCCCATCGTAACAGGCTCACCGATCACGGTGATTTCCGCCTCTCCTGCAAGTCTGTTGCTCAGATAGGCAATGGTATCTTCTCTGCTCTCGACCGTCTGTTCCAGTATATTCACCAGTCTCTCTGTAAATTTTCCAACCGGAGTACCGACTACATAAGGCGTACCGAATTTTCGCTTCAACACTTCTGCACTGCGAAGCCCGACAGAAGAAACCACCAGATTGACGGCTGCCTCCCCGGCACGCGCCAGTGCATCCAGATCATCGCCCATCGCCCAGGTCGAAAGGACTTCCCATCCTGCCTGTTCCAGACTTCGTTTCATTGCCTGTACATGGGACAGAGGCCCAAAATCAAGCGGTGTCACACCGAGAAGATTCAGACTGCGCGGATTTGTACACCGACTTTCCGGATTGGTGAAACGCTCTGCAATTTCTGCCAGCGCGATTCCAGCACCATACACATAATCATGCATGCCATTCGTCGGAACGGAAAACGCCGGAATATTCATGTCTTCTTCCAGCATTTCCGCCAACGCCGGAAAATCCGTTCCGTTCATAAACGGAATCGGAGAACCTGCCAGCGCAATGAATTTCGGTTTCAACGCTCTGGCGGCATCCTCAATATCCCGAATAAATTTCTCATCGTTTCCCATGATGGCATCGATTTCGTTCAAGCCAGAGATATAAATCAGACTGTCCTGGTCGTACCAGCGAATCTCATCATGCGTATTATAAGTGGAATTACAGCCGGACGGATCGTGCATCACCGTCATGCCGCCCAGCTCATACAAGGCCGAACAGACACCGGACACATCCGCAGTATAAATTGGTATAATACGATACGATTGTCTCATAGACAGCAATCACACCCCCATCCCTTTTGCACAACCAGAGATTCTGTATCTTTTTCCTCACGGAAGGCTTCGATCATCAGCTCTGCCAGTTTTCGGATTCCATCAAATCCATACAGGCCGCCGCCCTGCACCATATTTACAAAATGACTGCTCCTGCAAAACCACGCAGCCTTCTGCCCGATTGCCAGAACTTCCTGCTCACCGCCTCTTGGCAGCACACGCATTTTGACATGTATCGTTGCTGCCAGTTCAAGCTGTGGTGCATGCTCCTGAAGCCATAGAAAGTCTTCTTTTTCTTCTAAGCTGATGGCATCCAGATAAACCGTCTTTACCGCAAATCCATGAGAAATCAGCAGTCTCGCCAGTCCCAAAGGTCTCGGATGAAACATATAATCCAGTGTGATCGGCATGTCTCCAATCTCCTGCTTTGCCTGTTCCAGTGCTTTTTCACAGCTCTCGATTTCTTCCTGAAAATCCTGTTTTGGCAGTCCCAGCGCATCCGCAAGTGCATTCAGATGACTTGCAATTTCTTCGTATCCAAAGCAGGCCGGAAGATACAGGTGTTTTCTTCCAAGTCTGTCTGCCAGTTCCCGGGCGCCATACCGGCCGGGCGGGTAACAGGACACAAACAGACTTGCTTTGCTTAATTCCAGATATTCCTCCCAGCTTTGGCACCTGGGAAGCTCTTTGAATGTATATCCGTTTTTTTGCAGAAGCTGCACCAGATCCGAACTCTCATCCAGCGCAAAATCACTGCCAAGCAACGCGATGGTCTTTGGATCTGCCTCTCTCTGTGGCAGCGGATCATACATCGCTTTTCTTAACTTCTGATCCGGTGTCAGACCTGTTTTCTGCATAATCGGATCCATATAACAGCGGATAAACGCAATATCCGGAAAGCGTTCTTCCAGTTCCTGATAGACACGCTCCAGATCACAGCCCAGAAAATGATGGAGACAAACGGTAAATAACAGCACTGCCTTTGGATGTTCCGGCAATTTTTCAATGACATCCGCCACGCCCTCAATCGTGATATCCTCCAGATTTCCATTGAGCAGATGTTCTTCTTCTATGATCACAAAGGAAAAGCGATCTGCCGCATTCATTTCCGCAGCCGTGAGAACGACGCCGCGCATACAGTTGTCAGCACACACATAAATCTGCCGTGCCTGCGGAAGCAGCATTCCCGTATGTACAATGTTCCAGTTGCCATGTGCCGGAGAATTAAATTCCAGCTGTGAGGCAAATGGTGCGGGAAATGTGGCATCTTTTATGGAAATCACTGCATCTGACGTATCAATCGTATCTCCTACTCTTTTCAGCATTCGTTTTCCTCCTGACAGATTGCAAGAATCTGCTTCGCCAAAAGACGGTATTCCTCTGCCATCGCACTGTCCGGATAACATTCCAGCAGAATTTTTCCCTGTTCTTCCGCCATGGTTACCTGTTCACTGTGAGACAGCGTTCCGACAATTTTCGTATCAAAATCCTGCGCAAGCTCCTGCACTTTTTCGTCTTCCCGATTCACATTTCGGCGATTTAAAATCAATCCTCCGAGGCTTGCATAGCCTCTCTTTTTGAAATTCGTAACCGCCATCGCAATATTAGCGGCCGCATGAATTGCCATATTTTCGCCGGAAGTAATGATAAACACCTGATCGGCATATCCCTTGCGCATCGGCATGGAAAAGCCGCCGCAAACCACATCGCCAAGCACATCATACAGCACAATATCCGGCTGATACGTCTCATAAGCCCCTTTTTCCTTCAGCTTCTCCAGTGCTGTGATAATGCCGCGCCCCGCGCACCCAAGTCCCGGAGTCGGACCGCCCGCTTCCACACAGATCACGCCATTGTATCCAATCCTGACCATATCTTCGAGCTGAAAATTATTTTTCTTCTGATTATATAAATCCAAAACTGTCGGAACTTCTTCCCCATGCCGAAGCTGCAGTGTGGAATCTGCCTTCGGGTCACATCCAATCTGCATCACCTTCAATCCCTGCTCGGCAAACGCAGCCGCAACATTAGACACAGTTGTCGACTTTCCGATTCCGCCCTTTCCATAAACTGCAATTTTAATCATAATGTTCGCCTTTCCTTTTATTATGAACCTACTGAGCACTACTCCTGCACTTTTGTGATCACATTTGAGTATGCGGTTTTTGCAGAAACACCTTCCATTCTGCCAATCTTACCAGACAGCGTACTGATTCGATCCTGCGGTGCATCAATCACAATACTGATGATACTGACGCCTTTTTCCCGATAAGGTACGCCCATTCTTCCAATGATGTATTCCGATTCCTCCTGAAGCAAATGATTCAGGCGCTCAATCGCATTTTTATTTTCCACAATAATAGAAATCACTGCAACTCTTGTGTCCATAATCTCTCCCTCTCTGTCCTTTCAATACGCATCAGCAGATACGCGGCAAAAGCTCTCCTCCCGGCTGCGGCAAAAGTGCCTGTGTTCCGATTTCCGTTGTCATAACCACACGCCCCGGCTGTTCTTCTGTCACTTCACCGATGATTGCCGCATTCTGCGAATACGGTCCTTTTTTCAGTACTTCTACGATTTTTGGTGCCACTTCTTTCGGTGCCATGATGACCAGACGTCCCTCACACGCCAGATAGAGCGGCTCGAGACCAAGCATACCGCACACACCTTTGACTGCCGGATCAACCGGAACAGCCGCAGCATCCAGACGAATTCCCACGTTACTCTGCTCCGCAATCTCATAAAGAACCGTTCCCACACCGCCGCGGGTCGCGTCACGGATGACATGAATGTCATGTGTCTGATCCATCATCGCTTTTACCGTTCCCCAAAGCGGCGCGCAGTCACTGGTAATCTCTGCCTCAATGCCAAACTCTTCTCTGGCAAGCAGAATCGTACAGCCATGTCTTCCCACATCGCCGGTCACAATGATGGCATCTCCCGGCTTTGCCAAATCGCCGGACGTCTGCACACCTTCTTCAATCTCTCCCATACCGGTCGTTGTGATGAAAATGCCATCCACCTGACCTTTTCCGGCCACCTTCGTATCACCGGATACGATACGCACACCTGCCTCTTTTGCAGTTTTCTCCATGGCAGCCGCAATGTCCTCCAGTTTTTCCATCGAAAATCCTTCCTCAATGACAAACGCACATGTCAGATATAAGGGTTTTGCACCCATGCAGGCCAGATCATTGACCGTACCACAGATGGACAGTTTTCCGATATTTCCACCTGGGAAAAATGCCGGAGATACGATAAATCCATCGGTCGATACTGCCATTTTTCCCGCCGGAGGCACCAGCACTGCGGCATCATCAGCCGTCAGATCTGGGTTGGAAAAATGTGCTTTAAATATCTGATCGATCAGTTCCGATGTCTGTCTTCCGCCGGCACCGTGGGCCATCGTAATTGTTTGATTTTTCATTGCATTATCCTCCATCATTGAGCTGTTTTTTTAGCTCCTGTTTTTTCACAGACTGCTTTACGCTGCCAATCCTATATCATTCCTTTCCATACTGGAAATACGCGGAGCAGGCTCCCTCATTGGAAACCATACATGCCCCGATCGGATGCAGCGGTGTACAGCCTTTTCCGAATACTTTACAATCACAAGGTTTACATTTTCCCTGCAGTACATCTCCACAGCGACAGGCTGGATTTGGCTTGCCCTCAATTTTTGGCATCTGATATTTCCATCTCGCATCATATTCCTGCCATGCCTCTCTCAATTTTAATCCAGACTCTGGAATCACACCGAGTCCGCGCCACTCAGAGTCACAAGGCTCCATCAGTTCCCCGACCAGTTTTTGTGCAGGCAGACTTCCTTCTTTTGTCACCACACGCGGATAGGCATTTACGAAAAATGGCTTTCCTTCCTGATATTTTGCCAGTGCCACTGCCATCGCTGTCAGAAGCTCTTTTGCCGTAAATCCTGCAACGACACCGCTGACCCCTTCTTTCGTCAGTGATTCACAAAGTTCTGTTCCCGTAATGGCATTGACATGTCCCGGATATAAAAAGACATCTGCGCTTCCCTTTAATGCCTCATATGCCTTCGGCATTGTTTTATTAGCCGTCAAAATCGAGTAATTTGTAAGCTCATCTTCGCGCGCCTGTTTTACAGACAAACAGGACGCCGGTGTCGTGGTCTCAAATCCCACAGAAAGAAAGACCACCTGTTCCTGGGGATTTTCCTTTGCATATTTCTCTGCATCTGTCGGTGAATATACCACCTGTATTTTTGCACCTTTGGCTCTTGCCCCCGCCAGACTCATCTTTGTTCCGGGAACGCGGACAAGGTCTCCGAATGTACAGATTGTCACGCCTTTTTCCAGTGCAAGATAGACCGCCTCATCGATAAATCCTACCGGAGTCACACATACCGGACATCCCGGTCCGGAAATCAGTTCCACCTGCCCAGGCAAAAGTTTTCGGATTCCAAGCCTGAAATTTTCGTGGGTATGTGTTCCACAGACTTCCATGATCCGAACAGGAGGTCCATCGTACGTTTCTATGATTTCTTTTGCGGTTTTACTCATAGCAATTCCTCCATCAGCTGATCGGTCTCACTCTCATCTTCATCCGTAATTTTCGCAATCGCCACTCCGGCATGCACCATCACATAATCTCCCGGCTCCAGATCTTCAATCAGCTGAGAAGATACCTCTCTTTTTGCTCCACCGGCATCAATAATTGCAACGCCCTCACCAATCTTTACTACTTTTGCGGATAACCCAACACACATATTCTATTCTTCTCCTTCTAAATGTTGTTTCTATATAATTGCTGCATTCCATAGACAGCCTGTCCCACAGCAATGCCTCCGTCATTTGGCGGAATCATGCTGTGTCTTAATACCTCAAACCCTTCTGCTTCCAAAAGCTCATCCGTCAGACGCAAAAGCAGCAGATTCTGGAATACACCGCCGCTTAGCGCCACTTTGTCTCGTCCGTTTTCTTCCCGGATGCGCACACAGGCAGCCACAATCTGGCGCGCAAGTTGTGCATGGAAATAGTAAGCCAGATAGCCAACATCCTCTCCCACCATCCGTGCCCTTACCAGCTCTTCCACAAGAGCTCCCGTATTCAAAATCATCCGGCTCTCCTGTGTTTCTTTCAAGAGAGGAATTTCCGTCTCTTTGACTACCTTTGAAAATGCCTCTGCGCTTCCTGTCTCTTTCTCATACGCTTCTGCCACAAACTCCAGTGTCATCGAAGCCTCTCCCTCAAATGTCGAGAAGCGCCGGATTCCCAGGATTGCGCTGACGCCGTCAAACAGGCGTCCCGCACTGGTTGATGTGATGGCATTGATCTTTCGATCTGCCATCGTCAGCTGCACTTTACATTCCGTCTCGCTACACAATCCCAGACTTTGTACAATCTGCTGCGTTTTCTCCTGCTCTTTTGTATAGGCGTAAATCAGGGAAACAGCAATGCGCCAGCCCTCTTTTGCTGAAACATCTCCGCCGATCTGCAAAAACGGCTCAATGCTTCCCAGCCTCTGAAAATCGTCATAATCTGCTGCCAGGATTTCTCCGCCCCATACCGTTTCGTCTGTTCCATATCCCGTTCCGTCAAACGATACGCCGATCACCGGATCTGCACAATCATTTTCCGCCATACAGGAGAGGATATGCGCATAGTGGTGCTGTACTTTTTTCACAGAAAGTCCCAGTTCCTCTGCGATTGCCGTGGAATTATATCTCGGATGCAGATCGCAGACTGCAATCGAAGGCTCCACCTCCAGAAGGGTCTCCAATCGGGTAATCGTCTCTTTCAGGGCATTTACCGTTCTCAGATCTTCCAGATCTCCCACATACGGAGATGGGTAAAATCTCCCTTCCACACCAATACAAAATGTATTTTTCAACTCGCCGCCAACTGCCAGCACCTGTCCTTCCCACGGATTGGAAACCATAAACGGAAGCGGTGCATATCCTCTGGAGCGGCGGATCATATAAGGCTCTCCTTTGTAATAATCCATGACAGAATCATCGGCCCGGATGCGAATTTTTCTGTCATGAGACAGCATACAATCGCAAAAACCAGACAGCTCTGCCAGCGCTTCTTCATCGTTGTGGCAGATCGGCGCGCCCGATGTGTTGCCGCTTGTCATCACCAGACAATCCGGCATCACAAGTCCGTCATCGTACTGAAACAGAAGGAGCTGAACCGGTGCATAGGGAAGCATCACCCCAATCTTGGGGTTGTCCGGTGCTACGGAAGGAGCCATGATTCCCCCTTCTTTTTTCTCCAGAAGAAGAATCGGTTTCTGATGGCCCGTGAGCACTTTCTCCTGAATCTCGCTCACCTCACACTCACGTCTGACCACATCCATATCTGCTGCCATCACTGCAAACGGCTTCGCCGGTCTTCGTTTCAGCGTTCTCAGACGGCTAACAGCTTCCTCATTGGATGCATCGCAGCAGAGATGAAAGCCGCCAATTCCCTTGATTGCCACGATTCCTCCGGATTGAATGGTCTTTCTGGTATAAATGATTGCGTCCCGTCCCCGTTCCTTCCGTCCGATCAGATACACCTCCGGTCCACACTGGTTGCAGCAGACCGGCTGTGCATCGTATCGTCTCGTCTTTGGACTGTAATATTCTTCTGCACAGTCCGGGCACATCGGAAATTCTTTCATACTCGTCCGTTCCCGGTCATAAGGAAGAGAATCGAGAATCGTCAGCCTCGGTCCGCAGCACGTACAGTTGATAAACGGATGCAGATACCGCCTGTCCTTCGGGTTAAACATTTCCTCCTTGCATTCATCACAGATAGCGATATCCGGAGAGACAAAAATCTCTCCCTTTGTTTTTTCACTCTCGATAATAGTAAAACACTCATACGAAACAGGGTTTTCTTCGAGCTCCACATTGATTTTCAAAATCGCCGCTCTTTTCGGCGGACGGTTTTCCAGATCATCCAGAAATCCGTCTACCTGTTCTTCTGTTCCCTGCGCAAATATTTCTACATAAGGACCTTTGTTACAGACGCTTCCCCTTATGCCATTTTTCGTGGCATGGCGACTTACTGTCGGGCGAAAGCCCACACCCTGTACAATTCCATACACGCGTATTCTTTTTGTTATTTCTTCTTTCATAGGTCGCTCACCTTTACATCACTCTTCCGGAAACAGCAAAATGCGGCACATCCACAAAGGTTCCTTCAAACTTCGGTGTCATCCTTTGCATACACGCATCCGCAAAAATCATATCCCACTGGCCGTTCTCAGCAAGTTCTATATACTGGTCTTCCTCTTTCAGCGCCACATCTTTTTCTTCTTTTAATTCCTTCTTCATCGAAAACCAGCTTGCAGTCACAACTTCTGCATCCGCCGCTCTGCTTTTGATCTCTTCGCGAATGGCATTTGCAATGACCTGCTGCTGTACCACCAGAATCTTCTTTTTGGCATAATCCAGCTCAGGAACCAGCTCTTTCGCAACCGGATATCCGATTTCATACGGTGTTCCAAATGTCTTTTCCAGATAACGGGCAGCCTCCAGCGCGGCCGGTGATACCACCAGATTTTTCTGTGAGGCAGAAGCTTTTTTCACTTCCTCCAGCCCGTCACCCATACCATAGCAGACAACCCTGCTTCCATCCTGCTTCTTCAATAATTCCTTTAATTGATCCGCTGCTTTCAGATTACTCAAATCCTGCGGCGTTGTGCCGAGCACACCGATTCTGCCCTTTTCTATAGGAAGCTTTTCTTTGGCAAATGTACGAAACAGTGCCAGATATGCCTTCTCTTCTCCGACATCATAAAGCTCCATGCCGTCTGTATCTACCGTCAGAATCGGCAGATCTGTTTT
>JALFVM010000038.1 GCA_022787145.1 Lachnospiraceae bacterium
ATGCTGGACTGCCTCAATGCCAGAACGCTCACACTCGCAAAAAACGAGACCATCTTTCAAGAGGGAAGCAAAGCCACCTACGTCGGTCTTGTCCTGTCCGGCTCTGTCCAGATCGTACAAGATGATTTCTACGGAAACAGAAGCATCATCGCCGTTATCCACCCGCCGCAGCTTTTTGCAGAGGCCTTTGCCTGTGCCAACGTAGAACTTATGCCCGTCAGTGTCATTGCAGAACGTCCCAGCGAAATTATGCTGATCGACTGCAAGCGCATTCTCTCCATCTGCACCAACACCTGTATCTTTCATCAGCAGCTCATCAACAACCTGCTTCGCATCGTAGCCTCCAAAAATCTGCTTCTCCAGCAGAAAATTGAAGTGATGTCACAGCGCACGACGAGAGACAAACTGATGACCTACCTGCTGTCACAGGCAAAGCTCAAAAACAACAACGAATTTACCATCCCTTATGACCGGCAGGCTCTTGCCGATTATCTTGGTGTGGAGCGAAGCGCACTCTCCGCAGAGATTGGAAAGCTGCGAAAAGAGGGTGTGCTGGAGAGCACAAAAAGTCATTTCCGATTGCTCAACCCAGACAGTCTTTCTTAAAAAACAGATCAAAAAAGCAATCAATGTCGAATATATATTCTCACACGAATTAATTGTGAGAAATACTTAGAGGATATAAAAGGATGGGCTTTACGCCCATCCTTTACACACGTCAATCCATTCCCGATAACCAGAATATTTCTCCAAATCTTCCATTGTCATCTCAATCGCACTGTTGCTGCTTCCGCATGCCGGAAAAACAGTCTCAAAGCGTTTCAGCGATTCGTCCAGATAAACCTCAACATTTTCATTCACACCAAATGGGCAAACACCGCCCACAGCGTGACCGACCAATGCTTCCACTTCATCAAATACCAGCATTTTTGCCTTTTTTGCAAACTGCATTTTGTATTTGTGATTATCAATTTTAGCGTCTCCCGCTGCTACAATCAAAACAGGATGATCCTCTACCATAAAAGACAGCGTTTTGGCGATTCTCTGCGGCTCACAGTGCAGCGCTTCTGCTGCAAGCTCCACAGTCGCACTGGATACGTCAAATTCCAGAATCCGCTCCTCCATTCCAAACTGTTTGAAATAATTTTTTACTCGTTCGATTGACATATCTTATGTTACTTCCTTTCTTTTCTCATTACTGTGCAAGCTGCATGCCAAGGAAAATTCCGCCAAGACAAAGTACAACGCTTGCTACCATATAAAATCCTCCATATGTATAGTTTCCGTTTTGAAACAGCATATAGGACTCCAGAGAAAACGTAGAAAATGTAGTAAATCCACCACAAAATCCCGTTTTCAAAAATAATATGGTATTGGGTGACAGATTCTTTCGCACAGCCGCACCTGCAATGAATCCGATTACCACTGCACCCAGAAAATTCGTCACCAGCGTCAACACCGGAAAATCGCCTTTCCACGGAAGAAGACTGATCGCATACCGAAGCATGGCTCCAATTCCTCCACCCAGTCCAACAAACAAAAAATTCATATGTACTCCTTTCTGACATCAAAAACCAAACATCTCACACACCTGATGCAGGCGCTCATAAAATTCCTCATAAAAATCTTTCGTGTACGGTGCCTGATAAAAGGTTCGAAGAACATACATATTCAGCACGCGAATCTGCTCCACATTGAGGTCCGGCATCGCATCTCCACACTTCACAAGGAACTGGTGCCAGTCCCAGATATATTGCTCGTATTTTTTCAGATCCGGTGTATCCAGCCATTTCTTCACCTTAATTTTGGTCCGGTCTTTTTTCGCACACTCATGGATCTGAAGGAAATAGCGAAAACCATTTTCCTCATAAATACGTCCAAGCGGAAACATACGGCAAATTCCCGGACGAAGGCTGTGAATCGTACAGCGCCCATTTTCATCCAGAAAACTGCAGGCATCTGTATCCTCCTTCATTTTCAAATGCGGAAGAATTACACCATCCACCATACTCAATTCCAGATTCTCTTCGACAAGCATCTCGAAGCGTTTTCCAAGCCCTTTTACCAGTCGGTGTGCATCCATAGGATCCAGAACAATGGATTCTCCCATACCGTGACAGCAAGCAGAACACCCCTTGCAGTCCTGACAGTCTGCCTTCACCATATCACCCGATGTATAAAGTCTGCCATCCGATATTTCCTCTAAATTTACATCTCTTTTCATAACACGCTCCTTCTCTTTTTTTGCAATATCTTTATCTTATCATGAGGCCGATTGATTGTAAAATCCCTGTCACAGGCCTCTGTCTCATCAGAGATTCTGTGACAGGTTTTTTAATTTCTCAATTCCGACAGCAACGCCATCTTCTGTATTTTTCGGTACGATTTGCATTGCCGCCTCTTTGCATTTTTGCGTGGCATTCTCTACTGCCATTCCATATTTCACATAAGACAGCATTTCCACATCATTATCTGCATCGCCAAATGCGGCTGTTTCCTCAGGAGTGACTCCAAGGCGATCCAGGATAAACGCCAGTCCCTGATGTTTTCCAGCCTGTGTATTAGCAATCTCAATGCGATTCACCACGGAAGAGGTAATGTACAGTGGCGGTATAATCTTCTCAAGCTCCTTCCAGATTTCCATGCGAAGCTGTTGATCCTGCGTAATCAAGTCAATTCCATCAATCTCACTTTGATGCTCACGGATAAACGCCCGCATATCTTCAATCGGATGGCGTGTGCTTCGAATATACTCATACGCATACGGCGTTGCACCATGCGCAACCGGATCTTCCACATATTCCCGATTTGCGTAGGGAATTCCCTCGTAAAATACTTCGCATGTAATTTCCCTGTTCTCTGTAATTTTCAGAATCTCTTCCACCGCCTGAGTTTCCAGAGTTACCCTGCGCAGACATGTTCCGCTCGATAACTCATAAACGGCCGCACCATTCGAAGTGATCGCATACTCCACCCCGGAAATCTCCGTCACACTCTTTGGCAGAGCATCCAGACATCTTCCGCTTGCCACAACCACATGAATCCCATCTTCAATTGCCTGCTCAATCGCTTTTTTCGTGCGCGTTGAAATCTGCTTGTCGCTGCAAAGCGTCGTTCCATCCAGATCCAGCGCAATACATTTTATCCCCATATCGTTACTCCTCCACTTTTTTCTCAGGGCGATTTACAATACAAATACCGATACATACTAAAATCAATGCTGCCAGCCCGCCAAGACTGAATGCCTGCTCCCCCTCTCCCAGAACAATGGCCGAGATGATTACGCCACAGAGCGGATTCATAAACCCGAAAACTGTCACCTTTGAGACGGGATTGTATTTGAGCAGAATAGACCAGAGTGTATACGCCACGGCAGAGACCATGCCCAGATAAACCCAGATTCCAAGTGTAAATGGAGTGATCATTCCTACTTTTCCCCCCATGCCGAATCCAACAATCGTCAGAATCAGACCGCCCATAAAGAATTGACAGCCGCTTAGCTGCACCGGAGATACTTCTCTGGAATAATTTTTGATCATTACAGAGGACAGCGCATATGCCGCCGCGGCAAAAAGAATAAACAGTTCTCCGTTCCATTGAAATTTCAGATCCATACTATTTCCCAGCAAATTAATTAAAACCACACCGGCAAATCCCACGCAGCAGCCAAGGATTTTTCTTCCTGTGAGCTTCTCCTGCCGGAAAATCAGACTTGCCATGATAATCGCGATAAACGTGCTCGTGGCAGTCAGAATCGACGTCTTCACTCCTGATGTATGCGCCACTCCGATGTAAAAGAAAAAATACTGACCGGCCGTCTGTACTAAACTTAATCGAAATGCCATATTCAGAAAATGTTTATCCGGAACTTCGATTTTCCGTCTGCTTATGGCAGAGAAAAGTAACACCATCAGTCCTGCAATCATAAACCGCACACCGGCATACACAAGAATCGAAGCAACATCCGACGATGCAATTCCCATATGAGCATAGCCGGTCTTAATCGCAGGAGCCGCACTGCCCCAGAGAACGCAACATACAAATGCAATTGCCGCCACCGCCCATGTTTTTGTCAAAATATCTTTTTTCATAACACTTTTTTCCTTTCTCAACAAAAAACATTGTATCATTGCGACAAAAAGAATGCAATCGCCCTTGACAAATATCGTCAAAATCGCTATACTAGATTTTGTAAATAAACAGGGGAGCTTATAGATAGGCTGAGAGGAAGTTGAGAACTTCGACCCATATACCTGATTTGGATAATGCCAACGTAGGAACATACATAGAATTTATGGGAAATGTTTCTGCATTTCCTTTTTTATTGGTCAAAACAATCAGGCTTGCAATTGCATACAGAATGAAGTTGAGAGTGAACGAGAGTTCATGAAGGGGTGCACCACCACGGGTGTATTACTTTGTGAACTCTTTTTTTCTTTCTCATCACCCTCAACAGAAAGGAGAATCCCAAAATGACAGTAAAAGTAAACGGACAGGAACGCACTCTGGACCGGGAAATGACCGTCACAGAATTTGTAGAGCAGGAACAGTACACGATTACACGAATTGCCGTGGAAATCAATGGCGAGATTGTTCCAAAAGCAACTTACTCCCAGGTGATCGTCCACAATGGCGATGTGATTGAAGTGGTAAGCTTTGTAGGAGGAGGCTGATTATGACATACCCATTATCACAAGAAGAAATTCAGGCTGCCCTCTGCGAGCGCCACTCTCCCGAAATTCAGGAGAAGCTAAACAACGCCCATGTGGCAATCGCCGGACTTGGCGGACTTGGCTCAAATATCGCTTTTTCTCTGGCGCGCATCGGTGTCGGCCATCTGCATCTGGTGGATTTTGACAAAGTAGACATCACCAACCTCAACCGCCAGCAGTATTTTATGCGCCATCTTGGCATGTACAAAACCGATGCACTCAAAGAGGAACTTCTGGATATCAACCCTTATCTGGATATCCGCACAGACTGCATAAAAGTCACCGAGCACAACATTCCTGCTCTTTTTGCAGATGCACCGATCATCTGTGAGGCTTTTGATGTACCGGAAAACAAAGCAATGCTGGTCAACACGGTGCTTGAGCTTTTTCCGGACAAAAAGCTGGTGGCCGCATCCGGCATGGCAGGCTTTCATGACAGCAATGCCATCCGCACCAGACAGGTCATGAAGAATTTCTGGCTCTGTGGTGACGAGACCACCGAACCGGCATATGCGCGCGGACTTATGGCACCAAGAGTTGCCATCTGCGCCGGACATCAGGCAAACCTGATCGTACAACTGATTATAGAAGCATATTAGTGCTCTAACAAGCTGATATATCGAATCATAAAACAAGTAAAGGAGATTACAAAAATGACAAATACAGATAAATTCGTTCTTGGAGGACATGAGTTTGATTCCCGTTTTATTCTTGGTTCCGGAAAATATTCTCTGGAGTTGATCAAAGCTGCCGTAGAAAATGCTGGTGCACAGATCATCACACTTGCACTTCGCCGCGCCAATGAGGGCGGTATGGCAAATATTCTCGATTACATTCCAGAAGGCGTGACTTTGCTCCCAAACACCTCCGGTGCAAGAAATGCTGATGAGGCTGTGCGCATTGCCCGTCTTTCCAGAGAAATATGCGGAAGTGATTTTGTAAAGATCGAAGTGATCCACGACTCCAAATACCTGCTCCCGGACAACTACGAGACAGCCAGGGCTACGGAAATTCTGGCAAAAGAAGGCTTCATCGTTATGCCGTATATGTACCCGGATCTGAATGCTGCCAGAGATATGGCAAACGCCGGTGCTGCCTGCATCATGCCACTTGGCTCTCCAATCGGCTCCAACAAAGGAATCTGCACCAAAGACTTCATCCAGATTCTCATTGATGAAATTGATCTTCCAATCATTGTCGATGCCGGTATCGGAAGACCATCCCAGGCATGCGAGGCAATGGAAATGGGAGCTGCCGCTGTTATGGCAAATACTGCAATCGCAACTGCTGGTGATATTCCGGCTATGGCAGGCGCTTTCAAAAAAGCCATCGAAGCAGGCCGTACTGCATATCTGTCCGGTATGGGACGCGTGATGGACAAAGGAGCCAGCGCATCTTCCCCACTGACAGGATTTATTCAGGATCAGGAGGCATAAGATTATGAGCGCAGAAAATCATGTAAACGAAAGTATTTTAAGTGATGAAATCAAAGAGCATCAGAAAAAGAACCGCATCGACCATATGACATACCTTCCGGATATGGAAGTACTTGAATCCGATATCATGGATCAGGTCATCCGCGCTATGGACAACTATGATTACGACAAATACACCGAGGCAGACGTGCGCCGTGCACTGGCTCACGACAACCGCACACCGGAGGACTTTGCTGCCCTGCTGTCTCCTGCTGCGCTTCCGCTTCTGGAAGAAATCGCACAGTGCGCACAGGCGGAAACGAAAAAGCA
Organism: Lachnospiraceae bacterium; assembly: GCA_022787145.1. GTDB lineage: Bacteria > Bacillota > Clostridia > Lachnospirales > Lachnospiraceae > JALFVM01. The sequence goes on from JALFVM010000038.1 coordinate 6,458, forward strand.
TTTCGGCAATTCCATCTATATGTTTACACCGCTGTACATTGCCAATTACTGTGAAAACTATTGTATTTACTGCGGATTCAACTGCCACAACAAGATCAACCGTGCCAAACTGAATCCGGAGGAAATCGAAAAAGAGATGGCTGCCATCGCCAGGACAGGACTGCAGGAAATCCTGATCCTGACAGGCGAATCCAAGAAAAAGTCAAGTGTGGAATATATCGGAGAGGCCTGTAAGATTGCCCGCAAATATTTCAAAGTCATCGGACTGGAAGTATACCCGATGAACTCCGATGAGTATGCATATCTGCATGAGTGCGGCGCTGACTACGTAACCGTTTTTCAGGAAACCTACAATTCCGACAAATACGAGACACTGCATCTGGCAGGACACAAACGAATCTTCCCATACCGTCTGAATGCACAGGAACGCGCCATTCGCGGCGGTATGCGCGGTGTTGGATTTGCAGCCCTCCTCGGACTGGATGATTTCCGCAAAGACGCTTTTGCCACCGGTATGCACGCATATCTTCTGCAGAGAAAATATCCACATGCAGAGATTGCCTTCTCCTGTCCGCGCCTTCGCCCGATCATCAACAACGATAAAATCAACCCGATGGATGTTCATGAGGCACAGCTTCTGCAGGTGGTATGTGCTTATCGCCTGTTCATGCCATTTACAAACATTACAGTTTCCACAAGAGAATGTGCCCGCGTGCGCGACAACCTTGTAAACATTGCGGCAACCAAGATTTCTGCAGGTGTCAGCACCGGTATCGGAAGCCATGTAGAAGAGATTGAAGAAAAAGGTGACGAGCAGTTTGAGATTTCTGACGGCCGTTCCGTAGACGAGGTTTATAACGACCTTCTGCATCTGAATCTTCAGCCGGTTATGAGTGATTACATCTATGTATAACGATATCATTGCGGTTACAAATCGCCATCTATGCCAAAGACCTTTTCCGGAGCAGATTGAACGCGTCTGCTCCGTTCACCCGAAGGCACTGCTTCTTCGCGAAAAAGATTTATCCGAGGAAGAATACGAAGCACTGGCACGCGAAGTACTCGCCATCTGCGATGCGCATCAGGTACCATGTATTCTTCACTTTTTCCCCGAAGTCGCAAAAAAACTGCAGGTGGATGCCATCCACCTGCCTTTATGGAAATTAAAAAAATATGCTTCCGAACTAACCGGCTTTTCCCAAATCGGGACCTCCACGCACTCTCCCGAAGAAGCCCTAAAGGCACAGCAGCTTGGCGCAACCTACGTCACCGCCGGCCACATCTACACGACCGACTGCAAAAAAGGTCTTCCTCCGCGGGGCCTTGATTTCCTGCAAAACGTATGCAATGCCGTAACCATTCCCGTCTACGCAATCGGCGGCATCAAACTGGATGCTGGCCAGATCAACGAAGTGAAATCCTGTGGTGCTTCCGGTGTTTGCATTATGTCCGGTATGATGCACTTATAAACAAAACAGATTTTAAACTGTCTCCCTGTCCGGAAACTAAATAAAGCTGCGGCCTTAGCGATGACTCGGTAAAAGCTGCAGCTTCATTTATGGAAATTAAAAGGATGTTCAGCCCTTAAGCTGACTGGCATTTTGTTGCAGGAACATCCATACGGATGATCCCGGGAAGTCCATTGCCATGGTCTTCCTATATCACTGCCGAACACATTGCAGTCACAATTTTTTATTCTTAAGAAGGGTCGACTCCGGGGGGATTATCTTGGGGGGAATAAATTGGATTTTTCGTATCTGTTCAGTAGCCTCACAGATACGATTTTTCTTACTATTCACAAGTAAAGGAGGTAACATCCAATGGAGTCTTGTTGGGGGTGTTGACTGTATATGTTCAGAATGAATTGTGAAAAATCCTTCTACAAACTTTGTTTCTACGCCGTCCATGGAAACATACTGGTTATCCAAAAATTTTACGATTGCCTGCGCTGTAGTCATTCTGATTGTCTTTGCCATTGATATCTCCTTTTTTCTTAACCTTTTTCCTGTAATTCAAGTACGTCTCGGCGTACTTGCTGCGAGATGCGCGTCATGCCTGCATGACACATTCCTCTGCGCATCTTTGCAATATTAAAAACCTTTTTCCTTTTTCCTGATTGAAACTATACTCTTGCGATCATCTCGCCGAATTTCTCTTTTTCCTCTTTGATAAATGCATGTACTGCATCCGGTCCCGGAAGGGAATCAGAACAGTTGTTGCTTCTTACCATCATAGATGCCTCTGCGGAACCAAACTCCAGGCAGTCAATGATTTCCCATCCCTGATACAGACCATACAGGAAACCGGAACCATATCCGTCTCCGCCGCCGAAGCCCTTTCTTGCTTCTACCGGGAATGGCTTGATGCTAAATTTCTGTCCATCGCATGTGTAAGCGGTAGAACCTTTCATACCATGTTTGATGACAACGATCTTTGCGTTGTATCCCTGCCAGTATGCTGCGCTCTCCTCATCTGTCATGCCCGGTTTGATCAGCTTCTCTGTCAGGTCGAACTCTTCTCTGGATCCCATGATGATGTCGGCTTCCTTTGCAACGATGGAATAGTAAATGGAAATCTCATCACTGTTCTTCCAGTTGTACTCTCTGTAATCAATATCAAAAATAATCTTTGTATCGTTTTTCTTTGCCAGCATCACTGCCTTGATTGCCGCTTCGCGAGATGGGCTTTCTGCCAGTGCTGTACCGGAAATCAGGATTGCTTTTGCACTCTTGATGTATTCCTCATCAATGTCATCGACATGAAGCTGAAGATCCGCGATGCGGTTTCTGTACATCAGAATGCTGCTTTCCTTTGGTGAGAGCATCTCAGTAAAGGTAAGTCCAAGTTTCTCTCCGTTTGTGCATTTGGAAATGCAGGAAGTATCAATTCCCTGTTCATTAAAGTAATCTACTACATATTCACCAAACTGATCATCGGATACTTTACCGATGAATCCGGCTTTCATTCCGTGGTGTGTCACGCCTACTGCAATGTTGGCCGGTGATCCGCCTACAAACTTCTCAAAGTAATGAACTTTTTTCAGTGGCTTGAATTCCTCTTTTACATCATCGCTGTAAGCAGGGTAAATCAACTGTTTCGATAAAAGTATTTAATAATATAAAATATATATAAATATATATTTATATTTACAAAAACTGCCTTGGGTGCTATACTTTTTACTATAAAATAATTCGCTAGAGGTAGTTTTATGTATAAATGTT
>JALFVM010000112.1 GCA_022787145.1 Lachnospiraceae bacterium
GTTCTTCGGGCATATTCCGGAACGGAAGCGTTATATCTGCTTCAACAAAACAAGCCCGATCTGATATTGTTGGATTTGGTTCTTCCAGGGCTTGACGGCGAAGGCGTTTTGGAACATATTAAGGGAATCCCAGTTATCATACTGAGTTCAAAGGCGGAAGTGGAGGACAAGATCAATCTTCTGAATGAAGGAGCCTGTGATTATATAACAAAGCCGTTTAATGCAGGAGAATTGATTGCCCGTATTTTTGTTCAGTTGCGTAAAGAAAAAAATTCGGGCAATCACATCAAGAAATCAACATTGTCTGTCGGCGATTTAACACTCGATCCATTGTCTTTGAACTTGATTGTGCAGTCACAAGTTGTAAAACTGACAAAAACGGAATGTGCGATTCTCAAATTACTGATGTCTCATTCCAAATATACGATTTCTAAGGATTTGCTTTTGGATAATATCAGTTATGAAACACCAGATTGTACGGAGAAATCCCTGAAACAGCATATTTATAATTTGCGAAAGAAGTTATCAAACATTAACAGCTGCATCCAAATTGAGACTGTTCGGGGTGTCGGTTTCAAATTATCGGAAAAATCATGAAGGAATAGTAAAAACAGGCAGAGGTATGGCTTACAGGAGTCATGCCTCTGTTTTTGTGTAAAAGAGGATTTTTATTGTTTTTCAGAAATATAGTGTGTAAAATAGAAGAAATCGGAATTGATTTATCATGCAGAAATGGAGGAAAAAGAATAGAAAAAATGAAAGATTGCAGAACAAAAGATGTTATCTGGAAACTGGAGACCAACATAGATGACTGTTCAGGGGAACTTCTGGGCTATGTGATGGAGCTCCTTCTGGATGCAGGAGCGAAGGATGCCTTTTATATGCCCATTTATATGAAAAAAAACAGACCAGCCTATCTTCTGACGGTGCTTTGTGCTCAGCAGGACAAAGAAACGATGGAGAGGATTCTCTTTCGGGAGACAACGACAATCGGGATTCGCCAGACAAAAATGGAGCGAACCATTCTTCCGCGAAAAATATGTACGTTTTCTTCCTCACTCGGTGAGGCTATTGTGAAGGTATGCAGTTTGGAAGGTGAAACCTGGGTCTATCCAGAGTTTGAAAGTATTCGGAAACTGGCACAGGAGCATCACCTTCCCTTAAAAGAAGTGCAGAAGCTGATTGTACGGGAGGCCGAAGAAAAAAGGATTTGGGAGGAAGAGCCGCACTCCCGGCATTGACCAAGATTATGGTAGCATGGAATCTGGTCAATGCCAGATAAGTTAAAGAACATTCGCGGGCAGTGACGGAATCAGTTCTCTTGCGTAGTCAGACTGTGCGCAGTCCACGGACACAAAGAGGAGTTCTTCTTTTGCGGTGCCCTCAGCGAGAACTTTTCCGAACGGGTTGCTTGCAAAACTCTTGCCCATGTAGGTATCTGGCGTATACTGGCTACATCCAATCGCATACATGCCGTTTTCGATGGCGCGGGCAGCCAGAAGCGTTTTCCACTGTACGTCCTTTCCCTCGCCATTTACCCAGGCAGCAGGATAGAGGATAATCTGTGCACCGAGCTGCGCCTGTTTGCGTGCAAGCTCCGGAAAACGAAGGTCAAAGCAGGTTCCAAGACCCAGCTTTCCGATTGGTGTATTGATTGGAGTGAAAATTTCTGTTCCTGGAAGCGTCAGGTCTGATTCCTTCCAGTGAAAGGCATCGAACAGATGTGTTTTTCGATAAGAACCTTTGATTTGACCGTTGCTGTCAAGCAGGACAAGAGTGTTGTAACACTTTTCGGTGCTGATATCATCAGCAGATTCATTCATGCCAAAGAGTGTCCAGAGGTGATATTTGCGTGCCAGCTCGCTCATACGAGACACGAAAAAACCATGGAGTGTCTGCGCTTTTTGGACATATTCGGGTGAAGCATACGCCATCATAAAATATTCTGGAAATACGATGAGGAAAGCATTCTGTTTACTTGCCTTTGCCATATAAAAATCGGCTTTTTGAAGATTTTCTTCAATTGAGCTGCTGGAACTGCATTGTGCCAATGCGATTGACTGTGTCATAAAAATCACTCCCTTTGCTGTTATTTTTCTATTCTACCAAGTCGCTAGCCCCAAGTATGTAAAACCACCATTATGTTATCACGAATTTTTAAACTCAACAACTATATTTTTTATTAAGAATTATATCAAGAACTTGTTTTTTATACAAGAAAACATAGAATTGTAGCGTGACGTGAGTAAAAGAATGTGGTACACTTTGTGGAAAGAGAAAAAGCGAGGGATGTGAACAGTATGGACGGTCAAATAGAATCAATTCTAAAAGGCGGAAGATTTCGGAAACTGATGGAAGAACAAATCGGAGAGATTCGGAAAAAATATGATATGAAAAAGGCGGAGCTTGAAATTCTGTATTTTTTATCCCACTGTGGCGGGCACAACACATCGACAGATATTCACGATCAACTGTTGATGAATCGTGGTCACATTTCTCAGGCAGTGGACAGCCTTTGCCGGAGAAGATTCATCTCTGCTATGCCTGATGAGCGTGACAGGCGCTACGTGCACTATATTTTGCTCGATTCTGCCAAGGATGTTGTGCGGGAGCTTTCTATGCAGTATGAGGAACTGAACCGCAAAATTCTGGAGGGGATATCGGAGGAGGAACTGGAAGTTTTTCGCAGAGTTTCTGCAAAAATCCGAAACAATATGGAAAAACTGCTTTAACAATAATGTAGGGGAAGAAAATCATACGTTGACAGATAAGGGCAAATGGGTTAATATAGTTCCTGAAAAAATAGTTCGCATGCAAACAAAAAGGAGCTAAAAAATATGGATATCTTACGAATTCTTTTGCCGATTGCAGTTGGCGCTTTGATTGGTTACTGCACCAATTACATAGCAATCAAAATGCTGTTTCACCCAAGAAAACCAGTGAAATTCATGGGAAAGGTACTGCCGTTTACACCGGGTGTGATACCGAAAAACCAGTCCAGAATTGCCCATGCGGTAGGAAGTGCAGTGGGAGAAAATCTGCTGACCGCAGATGACATCGTGGAGGCACTCAAAAGCGAGGAAATCAAAGAGGCGATTGCCAAAGGGGTTGCCAGTCAGATGATGAAACCGGAAATGACTCTTGTAAGCTGCGTGGAGCAATTCAGCCAGTCCGGTGCCGAGGCAACGATGCAAAAACTTGGAGAAGTTCTGACAGAAAAAGTGGCAGAGGGTGCGAAAGGAATTGACTATGCAAATCTGATTTCTCAGACGGCAGTTCCGGCTATTCTGGAAAAAGTACAGAACTCTATGCTTGCGATGTTTGTCAATGAGAACCTGCTTAATTCCTTTGTAGAGCCGATTGGCAATTCTGTCAAATCTTATGTGGAAGAACATGGTACAGAGATGTTTCGACCGGTTGTTCAAAATGAAATCGAAAAACTGCAGGAGTGTCCTGTCAATGAACTGCTGGCTGCTTTGGATGTGGATGAGGCAGTGATCAAAAAGACGGTGTCCGATTTCTATGATCGTCTTGTAGAAGAGAAGGCAGCAGAAGCATTAAAACATTTCCATATCGCAGATCTTGTGGAAAAGAAAGTCAACGGTATGAATGTGGAGGAGCTGGAGGCTCTTACGATGTCTGTTATGAAACAGGAGCTTCAGGCGGTGATCAATCTTGGTGCATTGATCGGCGCGATTATTGGAATTATTAATGTTTTTATTTGATGGAAGGACAGGGCGTAAGAGCGCTCTGTTTTTCTATTTGTGAAAAAAGAATGAACACTATTGACAAAAAATATTTTTTTATGCTAATATTTTAAAAATAAATAATTTAAAATTAAAATATATGAGGCGGCAATTTGCTGCTTCTTGTTTTTATAAATACCCAACAGCAAAGGAGGACATGAAAATGAAAAATATCGATATCACGAAATTGTCGAATGAACTGACCTATCACAGATATCTGATGAACAGTGGAAAGGTGAAAGATTTTTTTGAGCAGATGAGCATTCCTGAGTATATCGCTCTGCACACGATTGAAAAAAACAGTGCGGAATCAGATATTTATGAGGGAAGAACATATTTAAAAGATCTTTCTGAGAAAATGCAGCTCACGATTCGCCAGACTTCCAGGATGATTGGAGGCCTGAGAGACCGGGGACTTGTTGTCTGGTCTCATGATGGCAATGGAAGCGATGGAACTTATGTGACCATTACAGAAAATGGACAGCAGCTTTTAAAAACACAGGAGGGAATCCTGAAGAATTATTATGAAAAAGTAATCGGGAAGTTTGGAAAGGAAAATATGATTCATCTTCTGCAGATGGTGAAACAACTCGAAACGATTATGAACAGTGAAATGGAAGATTGGGAGGAAGATGCCGATGGAAAATTGGATGAGCAATGATTATATGAGACAGCAGGAGGCTATCTGCCGCAAAAATGATAGCATTGCGCTTCGCCTGTATGATGAGTATGGTGTAAACCGTGGACTGCGTGATGAGAATGGAAACGGTGTTCTGACAGGACTTACCAACATTTCAAAGATTGTATCTTCGAAAATTGTAGACGGAAAAAAGATTCCATGTGATGGGGAATTGTGGTACCGGGGTTATCGCGTGGAAAAATTAATTCAGGATTTGGGAAAAGACAAGCTGGGATTTGAGAGAATTGCCTATTTGCTGCTGATGGGAGAACTTCCAGATCAAAATCAGGAAGAAGAGTTCAAAAACTACATCGGTCAGTATCGAATTTTGCCGACAAATTTTGTTCGGGATGTAATCATGAAGGCTCCCACCGGGGACATCATGAATTCCATGACAAAGAGTATTCTGACGCTGGCATCCTATGATAAGAATGCAAAAGACATCAGTGTCAGTAATTCTCTGCGCCAGTGTATTCAGCTGATTAGCCAGATGCCGCTTTTGGCTGTATATGGATACAATGCCTATATTCATTACGAAAAAGGTGCCAGTATGTTTATTCATCATCCAGATCCGAAGCTTTCCACAGCAGAAAATCTGCTGATGCTGATGCGCCCTGACCAGAAATATACCGAGACAGAGGCGAAAGTTCTTGATACGGCTCTGCTTCTTCATATGGAGCATGGAGGAGGAAATAATTCGACGTTTACCACAAGAGTCGTTACTTCTTCCGGTTCAGATGCATACTCCACGATGGCGGCAGCTATGTCTTCTCTGAAAGGACCGAAGCATGGCGGAGCCAACATTAAAGTCATGGAGATGATGGAAGATATCCGGAAGCACGTCCATGATTTTGATGACAGAGAAGAGATTGCAGCCTATCTGGAAAAGATTATTGACAAGGAAGCGTTCGACCACAAAGGCCTGATTTATGGAATGGGACATGCAATCTATTCGTTATCCGATCCGAGAGAGCGCATCTTCAAACAGTATGTCGAGAAGCTGGCAGCAGAAAAAGGCAGAGAGGAAGATATGCGCCTCTATCAGAATATTGAAGATCTGGCGCCGGAACTGATCGCTAAAAAGCGACATATTTTCAAGGGAGTCAGCCCGAACGTCGATTTTTACAGCGGATTTGTGTACGATATGCTGGGAATTCCGGTGGAATTGTATACCGCAATGTTTGCAACGGCCCGAATCGTGGGATGGAGCGCACACCGCATTGAGGAACTGATCTGTACCGATAAGATCATCCGTCCAGCCTATATGAGTGTGATGGAAGAAAAGCAATAAGAGAAAAGAGGAAGGCGGCTTCGGCCGCCTATTTTTATTTCAGGTTGTCGTATCCGCCGGCAGTAAATTTCATCAGCATGGCGTGAATTTCATACCAGGTGTCGTCTTTGGTCCAGTTCATGGCCTTGTTGACACTGAAGGTTCCGTTGATGATAAAGAGTACGAGCATTTCTGCCTCTTTCTGGGAGAGACTGAAATGATCCATA
>JALFVM010000147.1 GCA_022787145.1 Lachnospiraceae bacterium
AAAAATCCTTGTCCATGAAGCGGTCAAAAGTGAGGACGGAAGCCGGGAACAGGAAGTGGAAATCTTCTACCGCTTTATCGGCAAAATCGAATGACACATCTTGAGATACCCAACAATATCTTTAACTAAGGGAAACGGGAAGAGGATATCCGAGCATAGATTCATTAAAAGAAATATCCAGATATTTCTCTGTGTCCATTGATGAGTTGTTATCCGGAGACCAGTTGGTTTTGATTGCGGAAAAAGAAAACAAGTCAAATCTCAACGGTCTATGTGAATTGTTATTTGGATTTGTCGATTTGCTCTCTTTGATGCTTGTTTTTCTTCCGTTGTATCCAAAACCGGTTGACGGATATATCTATTCGGTAAATCTGATTTTTGAGTTGAAGCAACATTTAATGACAATGGAACTCAAAAGTAATTAAATTATGTTTTGTAACCGACATTTTCTGGCAGTGAAATACCTGCCGGTTTTTTCATGCCCAGAAGGAGGTGTTATGTGAGAAAAATAGAAAATATGATGCTGACTGTGTTTCTGGAAGAGGATACAGAATTCAATGCGGATAATCCAATGACAGAGATAGATGACTTTGATTATCAGGCGTTGTTGGATGAGAATTCAGACTGCATCGGGTGGCTGAAAATTGATGGTACCGATATCAGTTATCCGGTATAAGGTCGGAAATATGAAAGTGGATATGGACCCGATCAGACCGGACAAAACAGATACGTTAGAAGCTTTCCTTGAAAAATTTGAACGGTATCTGGATGGGACACTTGCAAAATACCGGGAAATCATTGATGACCCAACGAAATCAATCCGGGGAGACAGCCTGGATGATGTGGCATTTCTGGCAGCACTTCCAATGGTACATGAAGCACTGGAAAAGATTGTAGAGGCGTTTCCGGATTTTCGGTATTATCCTCCAAAAGAATTGCATGTCCATTATTATCCGGAGAAAATGACAGCTGATGAGCTGGCGTAGCGTTGGATCAATTAGCGGAAGACTTTAAACTGTTTAGTTGTATTTTTCGATTTACTATCCGGATCATAACCAGAAGCAGGAATTAAAAGGAAAAATCAATATCGGAGATGGTAATGGTGGTATTGTGAGCCAGTTGAAGAACTAGAATGAAATGAAGCTGTATGATGAAAGCTGGCTGAATTACCAGAAAGCAAAGGGAGAAGAATCCCTTCAGGCATATATGGCAGACCTTACGGATATGCAGGAGCATGTTCTGCCATATTTGCAGAGTTTCTGCAGCTTGGAAGAAAGAGCACCAGAGAAATTGGTAGAACCGACTACGGTATCAAAATCAGAAATGAAAGCAGGGAAAAGATAGCAAAGAGAAAGAGGTTGAGCTTCCCTGATCTCAGATATGATTCTGTCAAGTGTTTCCAGTAATTGTTCTTTATCCTCTGGCAAGCGTCCTCTGAGTTGAAAGGCATTGGAGGCTCCCATTGCGGCAAAGTATGTTGAAATATTTAAATTTTCCACAAGGGTTCGGAGTTCCCTGTATTTTTCAATTTCACTTTCTTCTTCCCAGTTTCCGTTTTGGATTTCCTGATACAGCCTGGATTCAGGATAAATCGTCAGCATATTTGGGCCGATTAGGAACGGATGCAGCTGATTGAAGACATCTGCGGATACTTTTGCACCTGTCTCACCTTTTCCCTTACCGGAAATACTGGTCAGATAGAAAAAACCATACTCAATTTTTGCCTGCTCTAATCTTTTGCATTGGGTCAGGATATCCTGCGAAGTATAACCTTTCTGCATAAAAGATAATGCTGTGTCATCTCCGGTCTCAACGCCGATGGTCAGCCCATTATAGCCTGCCTGTCGAAGCAAAATCAGATCTTCATCTGTCTTATTTACAGAATCAGTAATACGGGCAAAGCAGCCGATTGTTTCGACAGAAGGCAGATACTTCCGAATAAGTGCCGCAATTTCCAGTAGTTTCCCTGTTGTCAGAACAAATGGATTTGCACCGGTTAAGAAAACACGTTTGATAGGTTTTGGGTGTGGCAAGCCTTGAAGTTTTGCCGTCATC
>JALFVM010000148.1 GCA_022787145.1 Lachnospiraceae bacterium
TGGAAGACATGGGCTATGGCAACTGCCCGATCTGTGTAGCTAAGACACAGTACAGTCTGACCGATGACCAGACAAAACTGGGTGCACCGACAGACTTCGAAGTAACCGTACGTAACCTGAAGATTTCCGCAGGTGCAGGCTTTATCGTAGCTCTGACAGGTGAGATTATGACCATGCCTGGACTGCCAAAAGTACCGGCTGCTGAGAAGATCGATGTAGACGAGAACGGAAAGATCACTGGTCTGTTCTAATCCACTACTCACACAAAATACAAAGAACATGTCGTGAAATAAAAAGTTATAAAACAGGACAGCTGTGACTCCTTTCTGGTCACAGTTGTCCTGCTTTATGTAAAAAAACTGGAGATTATTTTGACCACTTTAAAACAGAAGATATTTTCTATCGATAAAACTTTTTACAAAATGGTATTTGCCATTGTACTTCCGATCATGATTCAAAATCTGGTCAACACACTGGTTAATTCCGTAGATATCATTATGCTGAGCTATGTGGATCAGGTTTCTTTGTCCGCATCCTCACTGGCAAATCAACCCTACAATATTCTGAGCTTTATTTTTTACGGAATTTCATCCGGTTCCGCCATTCTGGCTGCTCAATACTGGGGAAAGCGTGATCTCGTCACTATTGAAAAAATACTGGGCATTGCTCTTCGAATTGCATTGACTTTTTCTTTGATTTTCGCCGTGGCTGCCTGCTTTTTTTCAGAATCCGTCATGCAGTTCTATACCAGTGATCCCGAAGTCATTGATGCAGGCATAAAATACTTACAAATCATCAGTTTAACCTATATTTTTTCAGCAATCACACAGATGTATCTGTGCATACAACGCTGCGTGGAACGAGTTCGCCTCAGCACTGCTGTATTATCCACCAGTCTGTTCCTGAATGTTTCTCTGAATGCGTGCTTCATCTTTGGAATCGGATTTTTCCCGAAAATGGGGCTGACCGGCGTTGCCATCGCCACCTGCATCGCACGTCTGACAGAGCTTATCATCTGTCTCATAGATTCGCTGCGCAACAAACTGGTTAAAATCCACACTTCCTACCTCTGGGCACGGAACCGCACTTTGTTTCTCGACTTTATGAAATACTCCATCCCGGCACTGGCAAACGATGTAGTTGCGAGTGTCGGATGGTCCATGTATTCCGTTATCCTCGGGCATCTCGGTTCCGACATAGTGGCTGCTAATGCCATTGCCGTTGTCGCCAGGAACTGGGGAACCGTCCTCTGCTTTGGTATAGCCAACGGATGTGCTATTATTCTAGGGAGAACCTTGGGAGAAAACCAGCTTGTTCTGGCAAAAGAATACGCCAAACGTTTTCTTCGACTCGGCTTATGCTTCGGTATATTCGGTGGAATCCTGATCCTACTGTTCCGCCCCTTGTTTTTGACCATGGGACACTTAAGTGAAAACGCTATCCACTATCTAAACCTCATGCTGTTTATCAATGCCTACTATGTCATCGGTATTGCTTTGAACAGCACATGGATCAGCTCCGTGTTCCGGGCCGGCGGAGATTCAAAATTCGGTTTTTTGTGTGACTTGTTCACCCTGTGGTGCTGGATCATTCCATTTGGCTTTTTTCTGGCATTCTACCTGAAACTGTCCCCAATGTTAGTCTATATTTTCCTGAGTGCAGATGAATTTTTTAAAATTCCTTTCGTCTACAGACATTATAAAAAATACGGATGGCTGAAAAATATCACACGATAGTAGAAGGGGCTGTTCAAACTGATCAGCCCCTTCTACTATGTATTACTTATTCTTATCTTCATAATCTTTTGTTATCTTAAGCACCACTTTAATACAAGCCAGCAGTGCAATCAGGTTCGGGAGAACCATCAATCCATTGAACATATCAGACATATTCCAAACAAGTTCTACCTTCATAGCGGATCCGATCACAACACAGATCACCACCAGAACGCCATACAATTTTATAGCTTTTTCACCAAATAGATGACGCACATTTACCTCGCCAAAATAGTACCAGCCCACGATAGTGGTAAATGCAAAAAACAGCATACAAACCGCAATAAACACTTTTCCAAAAGATCCAAATCCCACATTAAAGGCGCTCTGCGCCAATTCTGCCCCGGTCATTCCATTACCAAGAACTCCCGTAGAAAGAATTACAAGTGCTGTCAGAGTAAGAATAATAAAAGTGTCAATAAACACACCCATCATAGCAATAATACCCTGATCACATGGATCTTTCACGTCAGCCGTTGCATGCGCATGGGGTGTAGAACCCATACCTGCTTCATTGGAGAAAAGTCCTCTGGCAACGCCATAGCGCATTGCTTTCTGAACGGTCACACCCAGAACACCACCTGCCACCGATTGAGGTAAAAATGCGCCCACGAAGATGGATTTCAATGCACCTCCTACTGCCGGAAGTCTCATACAAAGAATAATCAGACATCCAACAATATATAAAAATGCCATCAATGGTACTATTTTTTCTGTCACACGAGCAATTCGTTTAATTCCTCCAATAAAAATAACACCCGCCACAATCGCTACACAAATTCCCACAAGCAGAGGATTTATGTGAAACGCATTGCTGAATGCTGCGCCTATGGAATTGGACTGTACCATATTCCCCATAAATCCCAACGCAAGTATAATAGCAACGGAGAAAAATCCAGCCAAAAATATTCCGAATTTTCCTTTAAAAATGTACTTGATATAATACACCGGTCCGCCTACAATAGCTGCATTATCTGTTTTTCTGGTATGCTGTGCCATCACCGCTTCCGCATAAATAGTTGCCATACCAAAAAATGCACTTACCCACATCCAGAAAATAGCTCCGGGACCTCCGGATGCCAGAGCTGTAGCTGCGCCTGCAATATTACCCGTACCTACCTGTGCTGCAATCGCAGTTGTCAGAGCCTGGAAGGAACTAAGACCATTTTCACCGTTTTTGCCATGAAGTGAAAACTCTCCAAATAGCTTTTTCATTCCTTTTTTAAATTTGCGTACCTGGATAAATCTGAGACTGCATGTGAAAACGATGCCGGCACCCAACAACAAAATCAAAAGCGCATAGTCCCACAAAAATGTGTTTACATATTCCACCACTTTAACAACGTACTCCATTTTTCTTTCCTCTTTTTTCTACGTATTTTCCCCGCATATTGAGCTTTCTTCTCGATCTTACTGCTCATACCTGTTTATGCTTTGTGACTGGACTTATGCATAAAAAAAGATCCAGATAACTATCTGAATCCCGAATATGCATTCACAAAAAGCGCAGAAAAACTTCTCTGCTGCCTTTTTCTATCGCATCTTCACTGTCCTTTTGCCTGAGAGATTCGCGGACTATTTTCCACTTTCACCTTCGGCACCCGTTTATCGGGATTCTCCAGAGGGCCATCCGATTACAGTCCCGTTTCCTTACTTGGAAACACCTGAGAGTATTATTCCTTCGGCGAGCAGCTTTGCTTACTTTCCTGCAATCTTCTATTGGCTCAATATGCAATTATAAACTAACCTGATATAACATTTTTGCATTGACCTCTTTGTCGCATCAGGCAGTCAACGTGAATTATTATATCGTTACTATATCCTTCTGTCAATCCTGGAAAATACACTTTTTAAATATACTTCAGCTTACTTCAACTACCGGAGGGCTTTCTTCATTACAAAAAACGCCGGAATCCTGTTCGATTTTCAGGATTCGAACAAGATTCCAGCGTTCTCATTACTTTCTATCTTTCATGTGAAGCTATATCTTTTACAGACTTTCAATAAATCTCATAAATGCTGCTCTGCCTTCTTCTGTACATTTGTATACGCCGGCATGCTCCAGAACTTTCATAAATACAATACCGATTTCTTTTTTCAGTATATCCTCTACATTATCAGCAGTAAAGGTGTATTTCTCTTTCAGTTCATCCACCCAGTCAGCATGTTTTTCCAGATTTTCATCAGCACGCAGATCCTCACCGGCTACGATTGCTTTACAGAGTTCTTCGATTTCTCCTTTTAGACGAGCCGGAAGAACTGCAAGACCCATAACTTCGATCAGACCAATGTTTTCTTTCTTAATGTGGTGCAGTTCTGCATGCGGATGATATACTCCAAGAGGATGTTCTTCTGTTGTGATATTGTTTCTCAGTACCAGATCCAGTTCAAACATATCTCCACGTTTTCTTGCAATTGGTGTGATTGTATTGTGTGGTTCACCGTCTGTCTCAGCGAAGATAAATGCATCCGCATCGGTATATCCTCTCCACTTCAGAAGAATCTTATCTGCCAAATCAATCAGTCTGTCTGTATCCGGTCCACTGATACGGATAACAGACATTGGCCATTTTACGATTCCTGCTTTAATGTCTTCATATCCCGGAATCGTCACTTCCTTTTCAATCGGAGCTTTTGCCATGGCAAATTCATAATGTCCGCCCTGGAAATGATCATGGCTCAGAATAGATCCGCCAACGATCGGAAGGTCTGCATTGGAACCCACAAAGTAATGTGGGAACTGTTTAACAAAATCAAACAATTTTGCAAAGGTAGCTCTCTCAATCTTCATCGGCACATGCTGAGAATTAAATACGATACAATGCTCATTATAATAAACATACGGAGAATACTGGAATCCCCACTGACTGTCATTGATCGTTACCGGAATAATTCTATGATTCTGTCTTGCGGGATGATTCAGACGTCCGGCATAACCTTCGTTTTCTACGCAAAGCAGACATTTCGGATAAGAAGTCTGTTTTGCAAGCTTGGCTGCTGCGATTGCCTTCGGATCCTTTTCCGGTTTGGAAAGATTGATGGTAATATCCAGATCACCATACTCTGTCGGTGCAACCCATTTCATATCCTTTGCGATACGGTAACGGCGGATATAATCGGTGTCCTGGCTGAATTTGTAATGTGCATCGGTCGCTTTTACCGGATCTTCTTTGTACATTTCCCAGAAACTTCTGATCACATTGCTAGGACGATCCACCAAAAGACTCATCACTTTGGTATCAAACAGATCACGATATCCAACGCTGTTTTCTTCCATCAATCCCTGCTCATAGGCATAATCACAGATATCAGAAAGAATACTTTCCAGTTCTCCTACCACTGTCTGATCACTTCCGTCAAACTCCAGAATCTGCTGCAGTGCCTCATCATCAATAGCATCCATCTTCAACAGTTCAAGAATCTTATTGGTGGTATATCTTTTATCCTCCTCACAGATTAACCCGGTCGCCATTCCATACTGCACCAGTTTCACAATACTTTCTTGAATCATGTTCTTCTCCCGCCTTTCCCAACGATGTTTTTATCATCGTTTTTACTTTTTTAAAATCACCGTGCCAAATTTTTCAATGATACCATCATAATTACCCATCCATACCTGATACGTATCTGTTGGAAGCTTTATCTCCACCGGCATACGGTTAAAATTCTGAACAAAAACATACTCTGCGTCCTGTGTCTTACGCGTTGTCACTTCCACTCCATTGGGTATATGAGTAATGACACGTTTTACATCCGCATCTGCCGTAATTTTACGATACAATTCATCATAAAATCCCTGTTCAAAATCCGCACATACATAATATGCCTGACCTTCTCCATAATGATTTCTGGTAAGTGCCGGCATTCCTGCATAGAAATCTTCCCCATAAGTCATCAAAACTTCTGCTGTAGAAGGTTTTACCAGATCACAGAGATTCGTACATCTGTAAGAAGATACCAGATGAAGCGGATTGCCCTGTACAGGATTGCCCACATTACTTTCTCCGTCGTACAGACCATCAATTTCTGTACTGCGAAGTCCCATCACATCCATCAGTCCA
>JALFVM010000157.1 GCA_022787145.1 Lachnospiraceae bacterium
AGCAGGCTTTGCGGTTCAAACTTGAGGGAATCAACATTGATTTTGAGTCACTGTCGGAGGAGACAGGACCGCATTTCATTCAGTTTTTGCGGGAATTATCGATTCTTTGCAGGGAGAATCAGCTTGTGTTATCGGTAGACAATCCGGTACCGCAAAATGATTATACGTATCATTATGACCGCAAATCACAGGGAGAAGTTGTGGATTATGTCATCATCATGGGATACGATGAACATTATTACGGTTCTGAGAAGGCAGGATCGGTTGCCTCTCTTCCGTGGGTAGAGCAGGGTATTGTGGATACACTCAAGGAAGTTCCGGCCGAGAAGGTCATCAATGGAATTCCGTTCTATACAAGACTTTGGAAAACTTCTGCCGGAATTGTGACGAGCGAGGCAATCGGCATGGATGCTGCGGATGAGGTAATCAGCAAGTACAAGGTGGAGACTTACTGGGATAAAGATTACAGCCAGAATTACGGAAAATTTGAAAAGGGCAATGATCTGTATCAGATCTGGCTGGAGGATGCGGAATCGATTGCAGCAAAGATGGAGCTGATTGGAAAATATAAACTTGCCGGTGTGGCAGAGTGGAAGCTTGGTTTTGAACAGGCAGACGTCTGGAAAGTGATTTCAGACGGATTGAAGGAATAAAGGAGGAAAGAAGATGCAAAGCAATGGAGAAAAACTGGAACGAATCGAGGAACTTCTGGCGCAGCTTCAGAAGAATTTTCAGGAGACCTGCCAGGAGATACATACGCTGATCGATTCTATGGATGTGGCTTCCTGGGAGGAAGAAGCAGACGAGGATATGAATGAAGAGCTGATTGACCACATGGATGAGATTTTCGGCTCTGATGAAGAAGAGTAATTCTGTACGTGGTCAGATATGAATAATGGAGAATTCCCCGGCATAAGATAAAAAAAATGCCAGGGAATTTTTTGTGTGAAAAAAAGAATTTTAGAGCTGAGTATGGGGATTTTGCTGCTGGTTGGTCTGTACATATTGTCTCAGGAGGCAGCGCAGACGATGGAATCCATGAAACATACAAAACAGTTGATTCTGGTTGACTGCGGACATGGAGGGGAAGACCCCGGAATGATCGGAGTCAATCAGCTGAAGGAAAAAGATATCAACCTTGCGATTTCTCTGAAGCTTCGTGACTGTCTGGAAAACGCCGGCTATCAGGTGGTCATGACGAGGGAGGAGGACAAAGGCCTCTATGATGAAAAAAGCTCCAACAAAAAAGCGCAGGATATGCAAAGACGCTGTGAGATGATTGCGAAATATGAACCGGCGCTTACGGTGAGTATTCATCAAAACAGTTATCCGGATTCCTCTGTGAAGGGACCACAGGTTTTTTATTATGAGGATTCTCTGGAGGGAGAGAAGCTGGCAGTCTGTATACAAAATCAGTTGAATGAACAGCTGGATATTGAACGACCCAGAGTACCAAAGGGAAATACCAGCTATTATCTGCTGAAGAAAAGCAAGGGAATTTTGAATATTGTGGAGTGCGGATTTTTGACAAATCCTCAGGAAGCGAAACTTTTGACGGAGGAGGGTTATCAGAAGAAAGTGGCACAGGCAATCATGGACGGCATTTGTGAATATTTAAAGCAACAGGAAGGTTCATAAAAAAAGTCATAGGAATTATGACTTTTTTTATGTTTTGTGCTATAGTAGAGACGAATAAGACGAAGAACAGAAAGGTTGGTTATGAATACGAATAAAAAATATTTACAGACGATTGTGAAAGTTCTGGCGTTTGCAGCTTTGTTGTTTGCAGCCTGGTTCTTGCTGGGACCGGATTTTTCTACCTTTTTTATCTGGTGGGCTGTGATTGCGGTTTTGGGATATACGTTTATGCCGTTGACTTCCATATTTTTTCAAAAATATGAGGACAGAGGATGGATGTTTTCCAAAGTGATTGCGCTGGCTGTGTGCGGCTATGTGGTGTGGCTGTTTTGCGTGCTGAAGATTCTTCCGTTTACGACGCTGACTTGTATGGCAGTGACGGTCGTGTGCATGGCGGCAAATCTGTGGATGGGGCTTTGGATGCGAAGACAGGGCATGGAGGTTATGCCGGACGGACATGAAAATCTGGTTTATAAGGAGGAGTTAATCTTCTTTATCCTGTTTTTGTTGTGGACTTATATGGCTGGATTTCATCCGGCGGCTTACGGGACCGAGAAATTTATGGATTTCGGATTCATGCAGTCGATGATGAAGAGCACGACGCTTCCGGCGATTGATATGTGGTATGCGCAGGAACCCATGAATTATTATTATGGAGGCCAGTACCTGGCTGTGTTTTTTACAAAACTGACAACGACAAGTATGGAGATTACGTATAATCTGATGCGGACCTTTGTGGCAGCATTTGCGTTTGTGCTTCCGTTTGTTCTGGTGCGTCAGATGCTCTGCGACCGGATGAAGGGAGAAGAGAGAAAGCATGGAGAGGTGATTGCAACACTGGGCGGATTGCTGGCAGGCGGTGCCGTATCGCTGAGTGGAAATATGCATTATGTGATTTATGGGAAGATCCTTCCTGTGATTCAGAAACTCAGCGGAACGCAGACGGAGGAAAGTCGTTACTGGTTTCCAAACGCGACACGTTATATCGGGCATGATCCGGAGACGCTTGATCGGACGATTCATGAATTTCCGGCGTATTCCTTTGTGCTGGGTGATCTGCATGCCCATGTCATCAATGTGTTTCTTGTGCTGACGGTGGTGGGAATTCTGTATGGATGGCTGAGGAAGAATGAGAGAGAAAGCTGGAAACAGCCGGCGGTTGTTCTCTGCGGTCTGTTTCTTGGGATTTTCCAGTTTTCCAATACGTGGGATTTTGCCATTTATTATGTGGTCATCTGCGGAACACTGTTCTTTGGAAATTTAAAACGCTATCAGGATAAGCTGAAAGAAGGATTGAAGTGGAGCGTGGTGCAGTGGATGGAGGTACTTGCCGTGGCGATGCTTGCGGCACTTCCGTTTAATCTGACCTTCAACAGTTCGATGGCGCAGGGAGTCGCACTTTGCCAGAATCACTCTGCATTTTATCAGCTTTGTGTGCTGTGGGCGCTGCCTGTTCTTGTGTGCGTGGCATTTCTGATCTGTTATTTTTATGGGATGCGCGGACAGAAGATACCGGAATTTCTGAAAACAACGGCACATGCCGACCTGTATACAGCGATTTTATCCCTGTGTGCGATTGGATTGATGGTGCTTCCGGAAATCGTTTATGTGAGAGATATTTATGAGAAGACATCTGCCCGTTCCAATACGATGTTTAAGCTGACGTATCAGGCGTACATTCTGTTTGGAATCTGTATGGCCTATATTCTTACCCGTTTTGTCACTGCACACAAAAAGAAAGTGCAGCAGGCGTTTGGTGTGGTCATGACCTGTGTGCTGCTTTCGACATTCGGTTATCTTGGCAATGCTGCGTATTCCTGGTTTGGAAATATATTTGACAGAAGCGGTTATCAGACGCTCGATGCCACACTGTTTCTGGAAAACGATTTTCCACAGGATGCGGGGGCAATTCGCTGGTTGAATGCAAATATTGAGGGAAGACCGGTGGTTCTCGAAGCAAACGGAGACAGCTACTCGGATTATGAGCGTGTGTCTGCCATGACGGGACTTCCGACGGTGATGGGGTGGTATGTTCATGAGTGGCTCTGGAGAAATGATACGGCTGACCTGAATGCGAAGGCGGCAGACATTGAGACGATTTATACTTCCACAGACGAGAAGGAAGTAGAAAGTCTTCTCGAACAGTATGACATTTCCTATATTTTCATCGGTTCCTGCGAGTGGGAAAAATACCCGGCTCTCAACGAGCGGATGCTTCGGGGAATGGGACAGGTTGTCTATGAAGACGAAGGTGCTGTGATTATAAAAATAGATTAACAGTGGAAATTTACAGAAAAGTCGTGTAAAATAGAGAGGCAAGTTATGAAAGCGGAAATATTAAAGATAAATCCGGATCACATAGATTCGGAACAGATGAACAGAGCCGGTGAGATTTTAAAGCAGGGAGGGCTTGTGGCATTTCCTACGGAGACGGTCTATGGACTGGGCGGAAATGCGCTTGATGCACAGTCTTCGGAAAAAATCTACCGTGCAAAGGGACGTCCTTCGGACAACCCTCTGATTGTTCATATTGCAGATATGGAGCATTTGTTTCCGATTGTGGAGCAGGTGCCCCAAAAGGCAGTCAGACTGGCAGAGAAATTCTGGCCGGGGCCGCTGACGATGATTTTTAAGAAAACGGATATGGTTCCTTTTGAGACGACGGGAGGGCTGGAGAGTGTTGCAGTGCGGATGCCAGATCATCCGACCGCGTTGGCGCTGATTCGTGCGGCAGGCGGCTATGTGGCAGCTCCAAGTGCCAATCGTTCCGGGCGTCCGAGTCCTACCACCGCAGAGCATGTGGCGGAGGATCTGGGAGAGAACATTGATCTGATTCTTGACGGCGGCATGGTGGGAATTGGAATTGAGTCTACGATTGTAGATTTCACGGAGCAGATTCCAACAGTCCTGCGACCGGGATATATTTCGCTGGAAATGCTGCAGGAGTGCATCGGCGAGGTGAAGATGGACAAGGGACTTCTGGCCTCAGACAGCAAGGTTCGTCCGAAAGCACCCGGAATGAAATATCGCCATTATGCACCGAAAGCTCCTCTGAGTATCGTAGAAGGTCCGGAGGAATGTGTCATTGATAAAATCAACAGCCTTGCCTGTGAGGTGATCGGCTCAGGAGATCGGGTTGGCATCATTGCCACGGATGAGACATTTGAGCGATATCCGCAGGGGATTGTAAAGAGCATTGGAACAAGGGGTGAAGAGGAGACCATTGCTCACAACCTGTATGAGGTGCTGCGGGAGTTTGACCAGCTCGATGTGGCGGCAATCTATTCAGAAGCTTTCCACACACCGAAGATGGGACAGGCAATCATGAACCGGCTGTTGAAAGCGGCAGGACATACGGTCATCACCGTATTGTAATGTAAAATAAATTAAAGAAAAGAAAAGGAGAATGGTATTATGATCGCAATTGGAAGTGACCATGGCGGCTATGAGCTGCGACAGGAAATTATGAAACATCTGGAGAAGAGAGGACTGGAGTACAAGGATTTTGGCTGTGATTCACCGGCATCCACAGATTATCCGATCTATGGAAAAAAGGTGGCAGAGGCTGTTGCATCCGGTGAGTGCGAGAAGGGAATTCTGATCTGTGGAACAGGAATCGGAATCTCCATTACTGCAAACAAAGTGCCGGGAATCCGCTGTGCATTATGCGGAGACTGCTTCAGCGCACAGGCAACAAGAGAGCATAACGATGCAAACATTCTTGCGATGGGAGCAAGAGTCGTAGGTGTCGGTCTTGCGGAGAAAATCGTAGATACATTTTTGGATACTCCATTTTCAAATGATGAAAGACATATTCGCCGTATCAGTCAGATTGAGCCTGGATACGAGCCGAAATAAGGAGAAAGTCCGACTCTGATCATACAACAGGAAGTGAGCAAGAAATGGGCAGCAAACGCGAAGATTATATATCATGGGATGAATATTTTATGGGAGTTGCAATTCTTTCGGGAATGCGCTCTAAGGACCCGAACTCTCAGGTGGGAGCCTGCATCGTCAGCCAGGACAACAAGATTTTGTCTATGGGATACAATGGATTTCCAATGGGCTGTTCCGACGATGTATTCCCCTGGGCAAGAGAGGGAGAAGCCCTGGATACAAAATATTTATATGTCACTCACAGTGAGCTGAATGCTATTTTGAATTACAGAGGTGGAAGTCTGGAAGGGGCAAAGTTATATGTGTCGTTGTTTCCGTGTAATGAATGTGCCAAGGCGATCATTCAGGCGGGAATCAAGACCATCGTATATGCCTGCGATAAATACGCAGACACGCCGTCAGTGATAGCTTCCAAACGGATGCTGGATGCGGCTGGTGTGCGGTATTATAAATATAATCCTACCGGAAGAGCGATTACTCTTCACGTGTAGGAGGGGAAAATGTAAGAAATGAGGAGAAATTTTTATTATGGCTAAGGATAAGAAATTAGTAGAAGCCATTACATCCATGGACGAAGATTTCGCACAATGGTATACGGATGTAGTGAAAAAAGCAGAGCTGGTAGATTACACCAGCGTAAAAGGATGCATGGTCATCAAACCGGCCGGTTATGCAATCTGGGAAAATATTCAGCATGAGCTGGACAGAAGATTCAAGGAGACTGGTGTGGAGAATGTATATCTTCCTATGTTTATTCCGGAAAGTCTTCTTCAGAAAGAGAAAGATCATGTGGAAGGATTTGCACCTGAGGTTGCGTGGGTAACACATGGCGGTCTGGAACCTCTTCAGGAGAGACTGTGCGTGCGCCCTACATCCGAGACATTGTTCTGTGATTTTTATGCAAGAGATATTCAGTCTCACAGAGATTTGCCGAAGGTATATAATCAGTGGTGTTCCGTTGTCCGTTGGGAGAAAACAACAAGACCTTTCCTGCGTTCCAGAGAATTTTTATGGCAGGAAGGACATACCGCACATGCGACTGCAGAAGAAGCAGAGGCAAGAACCATTCAGATGCTGAATGTATATGCAGACTTCTGCGAGGAGGTACTTGCAATCCCTGTTGTAAAGGGAAGAAAGACAGACAAAGAAAAATTCGCCGGTGCAGAGGCTACTTACACCATCGAATCTCTGATGCATGACGGTAAGGCACTGCAGTCCGGTACCAGCCATAACTTCGGCGATGGATTTGCGAGAGCATTTAATATTCAGTACACCGACAAAGAAAACAAACTGCAGTATGTACATCAGACATCCTGGGGTATGACAACGCGTATGATCGGTGCGATCATTATGGTACATGGAGACAACAGCGGCCTTGTACTGCCTCCTCGTATTGCACCGACACAGGTGATGGTGATCCCGATTCAGCAGAAAAAAGCCGGCGTTTTGGAAAAAGCGGATGAGATCGTGGCAACGCTCAAGGCAGCAGGTCTTCGCGTGAAAGTGGACGACAGTGATAAGAGTCCGGGATGGAAATTCTCTGAGCAGGAGATGAGAGGTATTCCGGTTCGTATTGAGTGCGGTCCGAAAGATATCGAAAACGGACAGGCTGTTGTTGTGCGCCGCGATACAAGAGAAAAGACGATTGTAAAATTTGAGGAGCTTGCACAGAAGACACAGGAGATTCTGGATACGATGCAGGCAGAGATGCTGGAGAAAGCAAGAACTCACAGAGAGGCACATACGTATGTGGCAAAAGACTACGAAGAGTTCAAGAAAACAGTAGAAGAGAAACCTGGATTTGTAAAAGCGATGTGGTGCGGATGCCAGGAGTGTGAAGACAAGATCAAAGAGGACACACAGGCAACTTCACGCTGCATCCCGTTTGAGCAGGAACAGATTTCCGATGTATGCGTATGCTGTGGAAAACCGGCTAAGAAAATGGTTTACTGGGGCAAAGCTTATTAATTTACAGGAGTTTTAAGTTTGAAACAAATAAGTAGAGGGCAGCCAAGAAATAAAGGGCATAGCAAACAAACCATCTAAACAGGTGGTTTTGAAAAAGTAAATACAGACGCAACACCTAATCAGGTAACTGGAACAGCATCATCTTTGATGGTGT
>JALFVM010000173.1 GCA_022787145.1 Lachnospiraceae bacterium
GGGGCGGTTATCCGTCCCTTTTTTTCTTCCAATATGGACCTATTAATTTTTTGAAGATATAACCATGACTCTATCTACATTCCAATGTGAACCTATTAACTATATGATACAGTAAAAATAATTGACTGTCAAATATTTTTACAACATACCTTTTTCCTTCCAGTAAGCAACGACTTTCTTTTTCTTGTCGGCCGAAAGCTCACAAGGCATTCCGTATCCAGAACCGTTCCACTCATCCGAAAGCATCCAGAAATCCTGATGTAATCCATCCTTGAACTTTGAGAGAGAACCAATCACGATGCAATCATAATCATCCGTTCCGATTGTGTGAGGCTGTCCGATCAGAACAGCTGTATCATCGTTCAGAAAACTTTCTAATGTGTTGATATGATCTCTAAGACAGTCATAAGACTGTATCCTATCAATCACATCATCGTTAATAATTCTGCCGAATACGGCTTTAAGGCACTGATTTGACGTGTATCTTGCCTGATATTCTGCATCTTCTGTTCCCATACACAATTCATATCTTGTACGGAAAATATCTACCGCCAGTTCAACCTGTTCTTCTGTTTCGAAGATGCCAGTCATATATTTCTTCGCTTTCTCCAAAGTCTCCATTTTTTTGTCGTAGAATTTCTTGATATTTTCGTTCATTTTCTTTCCTCCATATTGGTTATTAGATTATTTTGTTTCCTGTTCTTCTTTCATTCTTTCCAGCTTTTCAAGTATGAGCTTCTCAGCCCACACTGGCGGATTTCTTTTGCCTGAATCCCAATCTTCTAGCGTTCGCAGAGGGATTTCAAATTGTCTGTGCATCTCGGCACGACTCATTCCGAGATGCATGCGTGCTTCTTTAATTTTGCTGCTCATCTAGCACCTCCTTTTTATCTATATCCTAAAAGATTATCGAAATATTTTCTGAATAATCTTGCATATCTAAGAGTGTAATAAGCGTTTTTAAGTGAATATGAGTAGTTTTCGCTTATTACAAATCTTCTCTTATATTCTTCATCTTTCCAAGTGGCTGTCATGACTTTGAATTCATCAATAAAGTATTTTGCATCTGTTTTTTCTAAAACTTCTTCCTTCAAATAAGGATACTCAATACTGTCAAGAACTTCCAACACTTTATTTCTGATTTCATTTGCCCATTTCACCTGTTTTTCGCTTCCTGTAAGTTCTGGAATATCTTTTACTTCTTTTAATTTAGCCTCCTTCCACGCGATTTTGAGCGCGGAGGAAATTGCCATTTTTGCCTTTTTAACCAGTTCCCATGCTCTTTTCATGATTTTGCTAAGATCGTATTTCTTCATTTTTATTTCCTCCCTGTCCCTTTCTGTAATTATATAATACCACGCATAGCGTGGTATGTCAAGAGGAAAATGGAATTTTTTTATTTTTTTAAGGAAAAATGTGCTATAATACATGGGAAAGGAGAACGGATATGAACATTGGAAGAGCATTAAGGTATTACGGGAGGCGTTCTGGGCTTGATCGTGCTGAGATAGCCGAGAAGCTCCAGATCAGTAAGCAAGAGTACGGCAAGTACGAAGAAGGAAAGAGAGTGCCGGATATTGATTTGATATGCGGGATGGCTCAAGCATTCGGCGTTACAACGGATGATTTTTTCGCAAAGGCGATGGGGAAGTGATTCCATCGCCTTCGTCATCTTCGGAGTTTTGCCCCTTTTCTGCCCCTTTTGCAGATTTTAGGCTATTTAAAATGCTTTAAATTGTTGATTTTAAAGGTATTGTAATAATATAGTAAAGTCCCGCCGCCGGCATTATTTTATATGTTCACGAATATTCAAGAGCGTTCAAATCGTTGATTTTTCAATGTTTGTTCGCTCTTTTTGTCTTTGCAAAAAACAGGTACCGCAAAACATGAAACAAAAAGGAGATGTTGTGGCACCCGTTTTTAATTTTACATTTGCTGTATCAGCTTCTCATAGAAATCAGGATAAGAACGTTTCAGAGATAGCAACTTCCCGTTCTTGCTCATAAAACAGTGGCGGCTGATTCCATCAGTGCGAAGCTCTCCTGTCTGGGCGTCTGTGATCGAATAATGCATCGTCAGTTTAATCCCATTAAAGCTTTCGATGAAGGTCCCAATTTTTACCGTATCATTAAAATGAACCATAGAATGGTATTTTGCCTGCACCTCCAAAACGGGACTGATGATTCCCATATCTTCAATGTCCTTGTAAGAACAGCCGATTTTTTCAAAAAAGTCAACTCTTGCCTCCTCAAACCAGCGAATATAGTTGGAATGATGAACAATCCCCATCTGGTCTGTTTCATAATACTGTGCTTTATGTGTATAGAAAAATGAATTCATAATGTTCCTCCTAAGTGAAATTCTTAAAAGTCATTATAACACAGCTTGCTTTTACTGGTCTATGCATTTATAATAAAGAAAGATTTTTACAGGCATTCTTGAAAAGAGGAAGAAAAATGGATTGCAGAACAGCACAGAGTTTGATAAATTCTTATATTGAGAAGAAAATGACAATTGAACAGCTTGAGCAGTTTTTGAAACATGTTAAGAACTGTCCTTCCTGTTATGATGAGCTGGAGACATATTTCATTGTGTATTACGCCATGAAGCGTTTGGATGACAAAGAAGGCTCTTTTAACATGAGTAAACTGCTGCAGGAAGATATGAAAAAACGCAGGCGTCAGGTGCTCTGCTATCGAATTCAGGAAATGATACTGATTATATTGATTTTGATTACTGCTTCGATTGTCGTTATGGAACTTCTGCAAATGCTTGGAATTATATTATTTTGATTGAGGAAAATTATGAAAGAAAAACTATTACTGATTGACGGCCACAGCATTATGAATCGTGCGTTTTACGGGCTGCCGAATTTGACAAATTCTGAAGGTCTGCACACCAATGCTGTGTATGGCTTTTTGACAATTCTGTTTAAAATTCTGGACGAAGAGCAGGCAGGCTATCTGGCAGTTGCGTTTGATTTGTCTGCACCGACATTTCGCCATAAAATGTATGAAGGATATAAGGGAACCAGAAAACCGATGCCGGAGGAACTGCGGGAACAGATTCCGGTTATGAAGGAAGTGTTGGCTGCCATGGGAATCCCTGTAATCACCAAAGAAGGATATGAGGCAGATGATATTTTGGGAACGTTGTCCAGAGAAGGTGAAGAAAAGGGGATGGATGTGACGATTCTATCCGGTGACCGTGACTTGCTGCAGCTTGCCACAAAACATGTAAAAATCCGTATTCCGAAGACGAAAGGTGGACAGACAACGATCGAGGATTATCTCGAAGAGGACGTCAAAGAGGCATATCAGGTAACGCCAACAGAGTTTATTGATGTGAAAGCACTGATGGGAGATACTTCTGACAATATTCCCGGAATTCCTGGCGTGGGAGAGAAAACAGCGACAAAAATCATTGTGCAGTTTGGTTCTATTGAGAATGCTTATGCGCATCTGGAGGAAATTAAACCGAATAAAGCCCGGGAATCTTTGCGGGAGCATTACGATATGGCCGTGATGAGTAAGGAACTGGCTGCCATCAATGTGCATGCTCCTGAGATTTCACTTCAAAAAGATTCTGCGAAGCTTGGAAATATTTATACGCAGGAGGCCTATGAATATTTTCGGCGTCTGGAATTTAAAAATCTGCTGAAACGTTTTGACTGTACGGGAGAGACAAATGCTTTTGAAGAAACGTTCTGTGTGATGGAAGATTTTAACGAGGTGGAGGAATTTCTGACAAAGGCACAGCAGAAGTCCTGTATCGGAATGCAGCTTCTTACAGAAAAGGAAAAAATATTTGGAGCGGCGATTTCTCTTGGAGAGGAGAAAACTGCGTATATTCCGGTGCAAGGCTTTGTGACTTCGAATTATCTTCAGGGAAGATTGGAAAATTTGGCCTCTCATGAAACAATTGCGGCTCTTGATATCAAAGAAGTATTAAAATATATAAAGATGCCATCAGAACAGTCTGCGTTTGATGCGTCAGTGGCAGCGTATCTGATGAATCCTTTGAAATCTGCTTATCTTTACGATGAACTTGCAAAAGAGTACCTGAATCTGATGATTCCCTCTCAGGAGGAAATACTGGGGAAAGTAAGCCTGGCAAAGGGAATGCAGGAAAAAGAAAAGGAGACGGTGCGCATTCTCTGTTCCATGGCTTATGTGGCTCTTGCAGTGAGAGAGCCTTTATTGCAGGCTTTGGAACGCGATGGGATGTTGTCTGTATTTACAGAAATCGAAATGCCTCTTATTTTTACCCTGCACAGCATGGAGTCGTGGGGCATCCGTGCACAGGCAGAAGAACTGCGGGAATATTCTTCCCGCCTTCAGGTGCGCCTTCAGGAACTGGAAGGGCAGATTTATCAGCAGGCAGGAGAAGAATTTAATATCAATTCTCCAAAACAGCTTGGAGTTGTTCTTTTTGAGAAAATGCAGCTTCCAGGGGGAAAAAAGACAAAAACAGGGTATTCCACAGCTGCCGATGTGCTGGATAAACTGGCACCGGAGCATCAGATTGTGCGTGATATTTTAGAGTATCGACAGCTTGCCAAATTAAAATCCACCTATGCGGACGGACTGGTCAATTATATTGGCGAGGATGGAAGGATTCATTCCCATTTTAATCAGACGATTACTGCGACAGGGCGAATCAGCAGCACAGAGCCGAATCTGCAAAATATCCCGATTCGCATGGAGCTTGGAAGACTGATTCGTAAAGTATTTGTTCCGGAAGAGGGCTACGTGTTTATGGATGCGGATTATTCTCAGATTGAGCTGCGCGTGCTGGCACATATGTCGGGAGACGAAAATCTGATTCAGGCATATCGTGAAGCTCAGGATATTCACCGGATGACGGCATCACAGGTGTTTCACATTCCGTTTGAGAAAGTGACAGATTTGCAGAGGCGAAACGCGAAAGCAGTAAACTTCGGCATTGTTTATGGCATCAGTTCGTTTGGACTGAGTCAGGATTTGAGCATCACAAGAAAAGAGGCTGCGCAGTATATTCAGTCTTATTTTGACACATATCCAAAGATCAAAGGATTTTTGGATCGGCTGGTCACTCAGGGCAAAGAACAGGGATATGTGACGACGATGTTTGGAAGAAGACGCCCTGTTCCGGAACTGAAATCGAGTAATTTCATGCAGCGTTCTTTCGGAGAGCGCATTGCTATGAATTCTCCGATTCAGGGAACGGCGGCAGATATCATCAAAATTGCAATGAACCGTGTTCAAAAGCGTCTTCAGGATGAAAAACTGCAGTCCAGATTGATTTTGCAGGTGCATGATGAGCTGCTGATTGAGACAAAAAACGAAGAAATCGAACAGGTACGCCAGATTCTTGAGGAAGAGATGAAGGAGGCTGCACATCTTGAGGTCTCTCTTGAAGTGGATGTGCATACCGGACAAAACTGGTATGAAGCGAAATAACGGAGGAATGAAACGGAGAAAATGATTATTCTTGGAATTACCGGTGCAGTGGGCGCCGGAAAAAGTACGATTATGAACAGATTGAAAGAACAATACGGCGCTTACACGATTCAGGCAGATCAGGTCGGTCATCTGTTGATGAAACAGGGGCAGGTATGTTATGATGCTATTTTGAGAGTATTTGGAGAAAAAATACTGGGCGAAGATGGCGAGATTGACCGAAAAAAGCTTGGCGGCATTGTGTTTTCTGACCGCGAACTTCTTTTGAAACTAAATAACATCATTCATCCGGCTGTCAAACAATACATTCTGGATCAGATAGAAGAGCAGCGTCGGCAGGACTGTAAACTTTTTGTTATGGAAGCAGCATTGCTTTTGGAAGAACATTATGATGCAATTTGTGATGATTTGTGGTATATTTATGTGAATGATGAAGTTAGAAGGACCAGACTGAAGGCAGACAGAGGGTATTCGGATGAAAAAATCACGGAAATTCTGGAAAATCAGTTGGAGGACGGCGTTTTTCGTGAACGCTGCCATTACATAGTGGAGAATAACGAAGACTTGCATCAGACATTTGAACAGATAGATAAGAGGATAAAAACATATGGAATTATATAGTATTGCCAGTGGAAGCAGCGGCAATTGTATTTTTGTGGGAACACAGCGTGCTGGAGTCCTCGTAGATGCCGGAATCAGCGGAAAAAGAGTAGAAGCAGGACTTCGATCCATTGACCGTTCTCCTGCAGAGATGGATGGGATTTTGATTACACATGAACATTCGGATCACATCAAAGGTCTTGGTGTTCTGGCAAGAAGATACAAACTTCCGATTTATGCTACGGCAGGCACGATCAATGCCATGAGTACAATGTCTTCTCTTGGAAAAATGCCACAAGGACTGTTTCATGAGATTCGGGCCGATGAGGATTTTCAGATTCAGGATATGACCGTAAAGCCGTTTTCGATTGCACATGATGCTGCAGATCCAGTCGGTTACCGCTTTGACTGCGGAGAAAAATCCATAGGAATTGCCACAGATCTTGGACACTATGATGAATATACGGTAGAACATTTGCAAGGACTGGATGCAATCTTGCTTGAGGCAAACCACGATGTACATATGCTGCAGGCGGGAGGCTATCCATATTATCTGAAGCAGAGAATTCTCGGGGAACGAGGGCATTTATCCAATGAAAACGCCGGAAGACTGTTGTGCCGTCTTTTGCATGACAACCTGAAAGCTGTTCTTCTGGGACATCTCAGCAAGGAAAACAATTATGAAAAGCTGGCTTATGAGACTGTATGCTCGGAAGTGACGATGGGAGACAATCCGTATAAGTCGAATGATTTTGAAATTCGAGTTGCACAAAGAGAAACAGCATCAGAATTAATTCTGATCTGATTATAAAACAAAAAAAGATGCATAAAAAGCATTCCACAAGGAGGAAATTATGAAAAAAACAATTATTACTGTGGTAGGAAAAGATACTGTTGGAATCATCGCAAAGGTATGTACCTATCTGGCCAATAACAAGGTGAACATTCTGGATATTTCCCAGACAATTGTCGATGGATACTTTAATATGATGATGGTGACAGATACCGTTGCTTCTTCCAAACAGATCGGTGAACTTTCACAGGAGCTTGCACAGATTGGTGAGGAAATCGGCGTAATCATCCGTTGCCAGCATGAAGATATTTTTACAAAAATGCATCGTATCTAAGGGAGAAAAGTATGATTAATATATATGAAGTAAACGAAACAAATAAAATGATTGAGCAGGAAAACCTGGACGTACGTACGATTACGATGGGTATCAGCCTGCTGGATTGTATTGACGCTGATCTGGAGGAAGTAAACCGCAAGGTATACGAAAAGATCACCAGCAAGGCAAAAAATCTGGTCAGTGTAGGCCGGGAAATCGAACAGGAATATGGAATTCCGATTGTCAACAAGCGAATTTCTGTGACTCCGATTGCTCTGGTTGGCGGTGCTGCCTGCAAAAATCCGGATGATTTTGTGACGCTGGCACAGACACTCGACAAGGCAGCCAAGGAAGTTGGCGTCAACTTTATCGGCGGTTACTCTGCGCTGGTATCAAAAGGTATGACACCAGCGGAAGAGAATCTGATTCGTTCCATTCCAAAGGCTCTGGCATGTACCGATCGTGTCTGCAGTTCTGTCAATGTAGGTTCTACAAAGACAGGTATCAATATGGATGCCGTAAAACTGATGGGAGAAGTAATTCTTGAGACAGCAGAAGCGACCAAGACAAACGACTCTCTTGGATGTGCGAAACTTGTGGTATTCTGCAATGCGCCAGACGATAACCCGTTTATGGCGGGTGCATTCCACGGAGTGACAGAAGCGGACAACATCATCAATGTCGGTGTCAGCGGACCGGGTGTTGTAAAGACTGCTCTAGAGTCTGTCAGAGGTGCCGATTTTGAGACTCTCTGTGAGACAATCAAGAAAACAGCATTCAAAGTTACCCGTGTCGGTCAGCTCGTCGCACAGGAGGCATCGAAACGTTTGAATGTACCATTTGGTATCATCGACTTATCTCTTGCTCCAACACCGGCAATCGGTGACAGTGTGGCCGAGATTCTGGAGGAGATCGGTCTGGAATATGCAGGCGCACCGGGAACAACAGCGGCACTCGCTCTTTTGAACGATCAGGTAAAAAAAGGCGGCGTAATGGCATCCTCCGCAGTCGGCGGACTCAGTGGCGCATTCATTCCTGTCAGTGAGGACCAGGGCATGATCAATGCCGTGGAGGCAGGTGCGTTGACGCTGGAGAAGATGGAAGCAATGACTTGTGTCTGCTCCGTAGGCCTTGATATGATTGCAATTCCGGGAGATACTCCTGCAAGTACCATTTCCGGTATTATTGCGGATGAGGCTGCTCTTGGTATGGTAAATCAGAAAACAACAGCCGTACGTGTGATCCCTGTCATTGGAAAAGATGTAGGCGATACCGTAGAATTCGGCGGACTTCTGGGACATGCACCAGTTATGCCGGTCAACAAATTCTCCTGTGAGAAATTTGTGGCACGCGGCGGAAGAATTCCGGCACCAATTCACAGCTTTAAAAATTAA
>JALFVM010000053.1 GCA_022787145.1 Lachnospiraceae bacterium
AGGGCAGACCTTTGGCAGATTTTCGCCGGATTGGCGAGCATAGCGATTGCTTTGCAAACACTGTTTGAGCACTTTGTGCGAGTTTGTTTGTAAAGCAATCTATAGGCGGCGCAGCCAGACAAGAAAATCAACAGGTTGCCAGCGGAAGCGGAGCTATCGCACTTAATATGGAAGATCTTCCCTGTGCAAATGGCTGTTCGGAAACCCTCAATCTAAACCTTGCCGTTGAGATTCTGTCCCGTTGACCAGGAAAAAGGTGCACATACGACTAAATTTGGAAGAATGAAATCTATTGAAACAAATGCATATCTTCCGGCAGGGGAGCCTGGAAGGTGAGGGATTCTGCGGTGATTGGATGATGAAATTCCAGCTTCCAGGAGTGAAGAGGCTGTCTCTGGAAGTCCTGATAATTGGGATTATAGAGAAAGTCACCGGGCAGTGGATGGCCGATATGTTTCATATGTACCCGAATCTGGTGTGTGCGTCCTGTCTCGAGATTCAACTGAATCAGAGAGTATTTGCCACAGCTTTTTAAGAGCTGATAGTGAGTGACAGCACGTTCTCCGTGCTCAAAATCCACCTGCCTTTCGATGGTGGAATCGCAGACTCTTCCAATCGGCGCGTCAATGATACCCTTAGAAGGCGGCATTCCTTCTACGACAGCCAGATACGTGCGATGAATCTGTCTTTGCTGCATCATGTTTGAGAGGAGAGCAGCGCTGAGTGCGTTTTTGGCAAGTACAAGCACTCCTGTCGTGTCACGGTCAAGACGGTTGATGCAGCGGTAGACGAAGGTTTCCCCTTTCTGTTGGTAGTACCATGCCACTGCATTTGCCAGTGTGTTGTCGTAATTTCCCTGCGAAGGGTGAATCGGCATGTTGGCAGGTTTGTTTATCAGCAAAATATCTTCGTCCTCGTATAAGATGGAAAGCGGAAGTTCGACGGGTGGAATTTTCTCCGAGGAAACTTCATCGCGAAGTGTGACGGCCAAAGTCTCTCCTGCCTGCAATACACGGTTGAGAAAAGGACGTTCTCCATTTAAGAGAAGACTGTCGCTGTATGGTTTCATTCCCACCAGAATATGTCTTGAAAATCCCTGTTGACTCAGAAAATCCCGGAGAATGCATCCGTCATCCTCCGGTGAAATTGTATAAGTAAAGATTCGCTTCATAATGGCGCCTATTCGGTAATTGTAATCTGGCACATTTTCATAGCGGCGAGCGCATTTGCGTGGCTTTCCGGTGTGACACCGGCACAGCAGGATGCGTCTACGGAAATTGGTGTTTCCGGTACGGAGGCTTTGAGAATCATGGCGTTGGAAATCACACAGATGTCTGTGCAAAGTCCAATCAGCTCAATTTCATCATACCCGGCTTTTCCGACGATGTGCGCAAGGCGTGTGCTTCCGAAGGTTGGTTTTTCTACGGACATGCAGCCTCCTGCCAGAGGACGAAGTTGGGGAACCAGCATCCATCCTTCTGTATTTTTGATGCAGTGTGGAACTGGAAGCTGTTTTCCTTCCTGCGTATCAAGGTAATTTTCCTCATGGGTATCCAACGTGAAGATCACATCGGTACCGTCTTCTTTTGCTTTCTTGATTTTTTCAGCAACCATTGGCACGATTGCCTGTGCTTCTTTCGTTCCCAAAGCACCTGTTACGAAGTCTGTCTGCATATCAACAACAATCAGTAATTTTTTCATCTCGTTTTTCCTTTCTATGGAGCCATTTTATTTGGCTCTATTTTTTCATAGGCTACTTTACTACATGGTTTGCCATATAAGTTTCAATCTCTTCTACTGTTTTGGGAATGTCGCCGGTCAGGACTTCACATCCGTCTTTCGTGATCAGGATGGTGTCCTCAATACGGATGCCGAGGTTGAGTTCATCGAAATAAAGCCCCGGTTCTAGTGTAAACATCATATTTTCTTCGAGAAGTGCCTTGTCATTGCCGACATCATGTGTGTAAAGACCGATATAATGTCCGGAACTGTGGAAATAATATTTCATGATTTCTTCCGGTTTTTGAATCATACCGAGTTTGATTAGTTCCTCTGCCATGACGGCTTTGCTGATTTCCTGCAGTTCATGTTTGGGCTGTCCCGGGCGCGTGGCGGCAATAGCGGCCTCTAGTCCTTTCAATACAACGTTGTACAATGCTTTTTGCTGTTCGGTGAATTTGCCGTTCACTGGGAAGGTGCGGCTGACATCAGAAGCATAATAACACCACTCGGCGCCCAGATCAAAAAGAATCATATCTCCGCTTAACATTTTTCTGTCGTTTGCCACATAATGCATGGAGCAGGCGTTTTTATTTGATGCCGCGATTGTCGGGAAAGCGTGGCGCGCGTTGTTTGATTTTAATACAAAATCAAAGTACGCCTCAATTTCGTATTCATGCATGTCTGGATGCAGGTGATCCAGAATGTTTTTGACTCCTTTGGAAGTGATGGCACATGCTTTTCGGTGAAGTGCGATTTCCTCCGGTGTTTTTACCTGGCGGATCAGAGCCAGATCATGGAATGTATTGTGAAGCGGAATTGTGGGATCGTATGCATGAAGTTTGTTTGCAAATTTCTGTGCCTCATTTTGGGCAAAAGGTCCCTCCCAGTTCGCGATATCCACGTAGAGGTGCTGGATACGTTTGACTCTGGAAAACAGAGGAATGGAGGATTCAAAACGCTCCAGATATTCGACGTGTTCGATTCCAGTCTCTTCGGCAACACTTTCGCGGGTATAAAAAATACCAAGCCAGCGTTTGGCCATCTCGTCCGGATGGTCGATAAACAGTGTCTCTGATACTTCGCCCTCCAGTTTTGTGACCATCAGAATTGCCTTTGGCTGAGAAAAACCGGTCAGATAATAAAAGTTTGCGTATGGGGTAAAGGGATACAATTGATCTCCCTTTTCCTGTTTTTCTTCACCGGAAAACACAAATCCGATGGAATTGTCTTCTAATAAATCAGAGTATAATGCTCTTCTTGATGCGTGAAATTCTTTGCTGATCATAAAGTCCCTCCTGATTTTTAATGGATTTATTATAGCACATCTGGTATACATTTTTGCACATGAATAAAAATTCAGAATATGAAGGGAAAATCTCTTGTTTTTTTAAAAATATGAAATAAAATAATGACATAGGAAGCAATTTTGTAACATATGTTACGGAATGTGAAAGGGGATGATGGTATAATTATTCATCATTATGAAAGTTCAAAAAAACAAATGGATTACGATTTTATTGCAGAGACAGATTTGTTCGATGGCATTCCTGCTGATGGCATTCGACAGATTATAAACTGTTCAGGTGCTTTTGTGAAAGAATATAAAAAAGGGCAGGCAGTCTTTTTGGAAGATGAAAAACCCGAATATTTATTCATTTTGATGAAAGGAAAGCTGCTGGTCACAAAGAATTATTTTTCCGGCAGAAGAATTATTTTTTTTGAAATTCATGAGAGAGAAATTTTTGGAATTTTAATCCGGCATAAAGAAGGAGAGAAATACTGGTACGATGCCACCGCTGTGACAGACAGTTTGGTGTTTGCCATTCCGTGGAAGTTCCTGTTTCAGATTTGTCCCGTTGCCTGTGAGCATCATATGAACATCATAAAAAATATGGTTTCTGTTCAGGCGGACAGCTGTGTTTCTCAGATGAAAAAACTTCATATTCTGTCAGGAACTACGGTGGAGGCAAAAGCTGCCTTTTTGATGTTTGAACTGGCAGATGAAAAGGGGGAGCTGGATTTTAAGATGAATCGGGAGGAACTGGCGGATTTTCTTGGTGTAACACGGCCATCGCTTTCCCGGTCTTTGATGAAACTTCAGAAGGAAGGCTACATTAAAATCTATAAATCAAAAGCAAAAATTCTGGATTATGAAGGTCTGGAGAGGCTTTGCCATAAATAGGGAAAGGAAAAAGCAGTCATGAGAATTATGATTATTAATCCCGATTACGGAATGACAAGGCAGGAGATGGATACAAGATGTCAAATTCTGTCTGAATTTACGGGAAATGATGTCGAACTTTGCATGGAATGTCTCACAGAGACGAAAGTATATGTGGATTCAGCCTTTGATGTGGTGATGGCTGGACCGGAGATTGTAAAACGAACGATTGCAGCTGAAAGGGATGGATTTGATGCCGTGGTGATCTATTGCTTTAGTGATCCGGCTCTGGATGCCTGCAGAGAGGCGGTATCCATCCCTGTTGTCGGGGGCGGACAGGCTTCCTGTCTTGTCTCTATGATGCTGGGGCGCCAGTGTGGAATCCTGATTACTGATAAAAGAAGAATGTCTGAAAAGATGGCTTTTCGCTATCAGACAGGTCTTATGCCGGACCATATCAGTTCCATACGAAGCGTAGACCTTCACCATATTGATGTATGGAAAGAAAGAGAAAGAACCGTTGAGGAGCTGATTGGGGCCGGCAGAAAATTAATCGAGACAGATGGTGTTCAGGTAATCATTCTTGGATGCCTGAGTTTTCTGGGACTTGCGGAGCTAGTGTCAAAGCGGCTTGGAATACCGGTGATCGATTCTGCGAAGGCTGCTGTATCTATGGCAGAAAGTCTGGTGCGTCAGAAATTATTCACAAGCAAAGCTGCTTATGCAACACCGCCGTCCGGTGAGAGAAGCTGGAGTGCAGGAAGTATCCAGATGTAAGGAATTGATAGAATTGCGCTGCAAAGTGTAATGCTATATAAAACAATAAAAGAATGCTTTTTATTGCTTGAAACACCACCAACAAAACAAAGGAGGAGATTAAAATGAAAAAGATGATTTCGCTGTTGGCTGTTCTTGTGATGACAGTGAGCCTTGTGGCATGTGGACAGAGCAAAGACAGTACAAAGGACTCAGAAACGGCTTCTGAGGAGAAAGACACATGGGTAATGGCAATCAATGCGACATTCCCGCCATTTGAATCTATTGACAATGGAACAGATAATTATGTAGGTATTGACATTGATATTGCAAATCATATTGCAGAGAAGCTTGGCAAAGAGTTGGAGATTAACGATATGCAATTTTCTGCACTGGTTCCAACTATGGAAAGTGGACGTGCGGATCTTATCATTTCCGGTATCTCTCCAACGGAAGAGAGACAAAAAGTGTTATCCTTTTCAAATCCTTACTATTTCCCAATGAATGCAATTATCTGTGCAAAAGGTGCTGACTACACAGAGCTTGGTCAGCTGGAAGGAAAAATTATTGGAGTGTCTATGGGAACCAGTTATGCGGAAATTGCAAAATCCGTAAAAGACGCAACGGTTTCTGAATTGGACAGCACTCCTCTTGTCGTACAGGATATCTTAAGCGGAAGATGTGACGCCG
This sequence comes from Lachnospiraceae bacterium, assembly GCA_022787145.1. GTDB lineage: Bacteria > Bacillota > Clostridia > Lachnospirales > Lachnospiraceae > JALFVM01. The sequence continues at coordinate 5,330 of JALFVM010000053.1, forward strand.
GCATTTTTGATGCGACACAGGCTGCTGTTTTTGTACAGGAAAATGAAGGGTTGGAATGTCACATTATTTCCAGTGACATTACTTTAGAAGATACGTTTGCGATTGCACTTCCAAAGGATTCTGAATATGTAGACCAGATTAATGACATCCTGGCTGAGATGAATGAGGATGGAACTCTGCATGAGATTCTGGTGAAATATATGGGAGAAGATACAACAGCTCAGTATGAAAAAATGGTTCAAAATCTGGATATTGCCAAGTAAATCCGCTGCCATGTAAAAGAAGGAGAAGAAAAAATGCTTGATTTCACCATACTGAATGATTATCTTCCGATGCTTGGACAGGCAATCATTTTGACTTTAGAATTTACGTTGTTATCTACTGTAGTTGGATTTTTATGGGGAATTGTACTTTCTTTGATTAAAATATCCAAGATAAAGCCTCTGGTATTGTTTGCTCAGTTTTATACGTCTATTTTCAGAGGAACTCCGCTTTTGGTACAGTTGATGCTGATTTATTATGCCACACCACAGCTTTTGAATTATCAGATTACTGCTCTTCAGGCTGGTGTGCTGACTTTTGGATTAAATTCAGCTGCCTATATCTCGGAATCCATCCGCGGAGGTATTTTATCAGTAGACAAAGGACAGTGGGAAGCTGCCATGTCCTTAGGTGTGCCCAAACACCGGCTGCTGATTGACATTGTGTTCCCACAGGCGTTTAAGAATACGCTGCCGTCTTTGGTCAATGAGAGTATTGCACTTTTGAAGGATTCCAGTATGGTTTCGATTATCGGTGTTGCGGATACCATGCGCTGGGCCTCTCTGATTCAGGCCAAGACGTTCCGTGCTTTTGAGGCATTTATCGTAGCAGCTCTGGTTTATTACATTCTTGTTATGGCCCTGACAACGCTCGGCCGTTATCTGGAAAGGAGAGTGCACGTCAGTGATTAAGTTAGAACATTTAAAGAAAAATTTTGGTGATTTAGAGGTTCTGAAAGATATTTCGCTGGAGATCCCTAAGGGGGAGGTCGTGGCTATTATCGGGCCTTCCGGATCTGGAAAATCCACGATGCTTCGCTGTATGAATCTTTTGGAAGTTCCTACAGGAGGCAGCATCTGGATTGATGGCAGGAACATCATGGAAAAAGGAAGCAATATTACGGAGATTCGTAAAAATGTCTGTATGGTATTTCAGCATTTTAATCTGTTTCAGAACATGACTGTGCTTCGTAATATGACATATGCGCCTATGGTAGTGAACAAATTGAGCAAGGCACAAGCCGAGGAAAAAGCGATGATGCTTCTGGAACGAGTTGGGCTTGCGGACAAAGCGAAGCAGTATCCGAGTCGTCTGTCTGGAGGACAAAAACAGAGAGTTGCGATTGCGCGGGCTTTGGCGATGGAGCCTGAGGTTCTTCTTTTTGATGAACCGACCTCTGCGCTTGACCCGGAAATGGTAAAAGAAGTATTAGATGTAATCAAAGATTTGACTCATACAGGAATTACGATGGCGCTTGTGACTCATGAGATGGGTTTTGCGAGAGAAGTGGCAGACCGAATCTGTTTTCTCGATGGAGGCTATCTGGTAGAAAATACGACGCCGGAGGAATTTTTCACCAATCCAAGATCGGAAAGAGCAAAACAGTTTTTGGCTACGGTACTTTAAAATGATGGAAGTATAGAATATGGAAGATTCTGTCCCGGATGCGGGACAGAATTTTTTTAGAGATTTGACAGGAAAAGGAGAAAAAAATGGGAGAAACAGCTACTTATGAGCAGTTAAAATGGCCAAATGGGGCAAACTGTGCAGTTATGCTGAGTTTTGATGTTGACGGCGATACAATCTGGAAAAACGGAGCCAGAGATTTTTCGGGAGGAGAACAGTTTTTAAGAGCAAATTCGGTTGGAAATTACGGTCCAAACTGTGCAGTTCGAAGAATTCTTGATATTTTGGATGAAGAAGAGATCAAAGCCACCTTTTTTGTACCTGCTAAGGTGATGGAGGATCATCCGGAATTGATGCAGGAAATTGACAGAAGAGGGCATGAGATTGGACATCATGGTTATCATCATGAGCGCTACGTGGATCTGACTCCAAAGGAACAGAGAGCAATTATTGAAAAGAGTCAGACCATCTTTCAACATGTCATTGGAAAGAAAGCGATTGGTTACCGAACACCATCCGGAGACTGGTCCAGGGAGACGGCAGGTATTCTCTATGATATGGGATTTTCTTATTCGAGTTCCATGCGAGGGGATGACAGACCGTATCGCACGGTGATTGATGGGAAGACCACAGATTTTATTGAGATGGCACCAAAATGGGACTTGGATGATTTTGTTCAGTTTGGTTATAACTTATTTCCGGCAGAACCTTCCGGACAGGATCGAATTGCGGGAATCGAGCAGGTGTTTGAAAATTTCAAACAGGAGTTTGACGGGTATTACCGGGAGGGACTTTGCTTTGTTATTCAATGCCATCCACAGATTATTGGTTCTCCGGGAAGACTGCTCATGTACCAGAGACTGGTGCGCTATATGAAGGCGCAGGAAGGAGTCTGGTTTGCAAAAGGCAGTGAGATTGCTGATTGGTGGAGAAAGAATTATTAGGAGGAGTTGGCATGAGCGAAAAAATGACAGCAGTATTTACGGTGAATCTGGATGGAGAATGTTTCTGGTCAGGTATGTTTGAAGGGACAGAAAAACGTCCGAAAACGTTATCTATGGGAGACTATGGAGTGAAGCGTGGGCTTGACCGTGTTCTGAAAACCTTTCACGATCATGAAATAACAGGAACATTTTTTGTCCCAGGCTTGATTGCTAAAAAGCATCCGGCAGAGATAGAGAAAATTTTAAATGCTGGTCATGAACTGGCATTTCATGGTCATACGCACAGACCGATGCATACATTGTCAAAGGATGAGATAGAAGAAGAGTTTGCGGTTGGTACTGAAATTTTAACAAGAATCTCCGGAAAACGCCCGACGGGATTTCGTGCTCCAGAGGGCGAAGTAACAAAAGAAGCCTTTGAGGCTGCTGTAAGACATGGCTATACGTATTCCAGCAGTTTATATGATGATGATATGCCATATTGGCATAGAAATTTGTCTGGGGAACTTTTGGAGATTCCTTTAAACTGGAACATACATGATTTCCCTTATTTTGCTTTTAATTACGGACCTGCATTTCCGATTGGGCAGAGCAGAGTGGCCTCTTATGAAAGAGTAACAGAAAACTATGTAGAAGAGTTCGATGCTTATTTACACTATGGTCTGACCTATGTGCCTCAGTTTACGCCGCAGTCCATTGGATCACCGGGAAAAATCCAGATTTTGGAGAAGGTATTGGAGCATATGGAGCTGTATCGAGATCAGATTCAGATTTGTACTTGCTCGGAAATTTGCCGGACAAAATAGGGTGAAATCTATGATTTTGTGGATGGAATTGATTGACTTTTTGGGGGTGAAATAATATAATAATCCAAGATGTGAAAACACAGACAGAAACTATTTACAGGAAACAGGTGAAACTCCTGTGCAAGTCCGTTACTGTAAAGCCAGATACTGTGATAGATTCGGTGAGAACGGATCCTGCGGCAACCGGGAGATGTTTTGTAAGTGCAGAGGCATTTTTGAATTTTGGGGGAGTTCGTTGTCACAACGGGCTCCCTTTTTGTACGAATGGAGGGCGCATGAAAACAGGGCTGGAAGACTGTTATGTTATAAAAAACAACAAAAAGCTGCGTCTTGGATATACGACAGGTTCTTGTGCAGCGGGAGCAGCCAAAGCGGCAGCAAAAATGCTGCTGACAGGAGAAAGAATGGATCAGGTGGAACTTTGGACTCCCAAGGGAATTCTTCTCAATCTGCAGATTTTGGATATTACACAGGAAGAGCAGATGGTGTCCTGCGCGGTGCGAAAGGACGGAGGAGACGATCCGGATATGACAAATCAGATGCTGATTTACGCGACGGTGAGAAAAAGTCCGGAGTCTGGAATTTTCATTGACGGAGGACCTGGAGTTGGCAGAGTGACTCGCCCGGGGCTGGAACAGCCGGTGGGAAATGCGGCCATTAACCGTGTTCCGAGGGAGATGATCGAGCGAGCCGTGCGAAAAGAATGCGAGAAAGCCGGATATGAGGGAGGCATTTCGGTAGTGATCAGTGCTCCGGAAGGAGAAAAAATTGCACAGAAAACGTTTAATCCCAGACTTGGAATTGTGGGAGGTATTTCGATTCTTGGAACGAGCGGCATTGTGGAACCGATGAGTGAAGCTGCGTTGATTCGAAGCATTGAGATTGAGATGGATATGCAGATTGCACAGGGGGCGGAGTATCTTCTTGTGACACCGGGCAATTACGGAAGAGACTATCTGAAAGAAGCTATGAAGCAGCTTCCATTTGAGCAGGCAATCAAATGCAGCAATTATGTGGGAGAAACACTGGATATGGCTGTGGCAAAAGGAGTGAAAGGAATTCTTTTTGTGTCGCATATCGGGAAGTTTGTAAAGGTCGCAGCAGGAATTATGAATACGCATTCTCATCAGGCAGATGCCCGCATGGAAGTGCTGGCGTCGAATTCTATCCGCGCAGGTGCAGATTTGGAGACTGCCAGAAAGATTTTGGCTGGGGAGACGACAGATGAAGCACTGGAGATTCTGAAAGATACATCGTGGTTTGCGCAGACGATGGAAGAAATTGCCGGAAGGATTCAATACTATCTGAATCATCATACGTATGGGAAAATGCTGACCGGTGCCGTGATTTTTTCCAATACGTATGGTTTTCTGGCTCAGACAGAATCCAGTGAGAAATTAATTGAAATACTGATGCAAAAAAATAAAAACGACAGATAAAGGAGAACATTATGAGTGGAACATTGTATGGCGTAGGCGTAGGTCCGGGAGATCCGGAACTTTTGACCTTAAAGGCACTGCGTCTGGTAAGGGAAAATGAGGTGATTGCTGTTCCGGGCAACGATGCCAGAGACAGCGTTGCGTATCAGATTGTCAAAGGTGCATATGAAAAACTGGATGAGAAGACGCTCCTCGCAGTGCCCATGCCAATGACAAAGGATGCAAAGCTTTTGGAGGAATCCCACGAAAAAGGGGCTGAGATGGTAAAAAAATATCTGGATGAAGGAAAGAATGTTGTGTTTTTGACTCTGGGAGATCCAACGGTATATTCTACTTATGTGTATGTACATAAACGTGTACAGGAGATGGGCTATCCGGTGGAAATTGTCAGCGGGATTACTTCTTTCTGTGCAGTAGCAGCGAGATTGAATATGAGTTTGGTAGAAAAGGCAGAGCCTTTGCATGTAGTGCCTGCTTCTTATCAGATTGAAGATGCGTTGAAACTGCCGGGAACGAAAGTTCTGATGAAGGCTGGTAAAAAGATGGGTGACGTAAAACGTCAGCTTCTTGAGACAGGTGCAAAGGCAGTCATGATTGAAAACTGCGGAATGCCTGGGGAGAAGATTTACAGAAGTGCCGAAGAGATACCGGATCATGCGGGATATTATTCCCTGATTATTATAAAAGAAAGTTAAACAATACAGGAGAGAAAAAAGATGATACATTTTGTAGGTGCGGGACCGGGAGCCCCGGATTTGATTACAGTCAGAGGAAAAAAATATTTAGAGGAGGCAGACATCATTATTTATGCCGGTTCTCTGGTAAATCCACAGCTGCTGGATTATGCAAAGGAAGGATGTCAGATCTATAACAGTGCCAAGATGACGCTGGAAGAAGTCATTCAGATTATGGAACTTGGAGAACGTGCAAACAAAAAGACGGTCCGTCTTCACACGGGAGATCCCTGTATTTATGGTGCAATCCGTGAGCAGATGGATATTCTGGATAAGAAACAAATCCCTTATGATTCCTGTCCGGGTGTGAGTGCTTTTTGCGGAGCGGCATCTGCGCTGGATTTGGAATATACGCTTCCGGAAGTTTCTCAGAGCGTGATTATCACACGTATGGCGGGACGAACACCGGTGCCGGAGAAAGAAAGTATTGAATCCTTTGCGGCACATCAGGCTACCATGGTGGTATTTTTAAGTACCGGTATGCTGGAAGAACTGAGCAGACGTCTGATTGAAGGCGGATATACTGCAGATACACCGGCTGCCATTGTTTATAAGGCAACCTGGGAGGATGAAAAGAAATTTATCTGTACCGTTGGAACACTGGCACAGACAGCAAAGGAAAATAACATTACCAAAACAGCACTGATGATCATTGGAGATGCGGTAGCTGCCAATCATTACGATCGTTCCAAGCTGTATGATCCGACATTTACGACGGAATTTCGAAAAGCTTCCAAATAAGAAATAGATGGAAAAGAAAGAAACAAATATGAAAACAGCAATTATCAGTTTTACGCTGTCCGGATGCCAGCTGGGGCAGACTGTTGCAGAAGGTCTTCGAAAGCTGGGCTATGAGGCAGAGGAATTTACAAAGAGCATTTATACGATGGAGCAGTCTTTGTATGCCGTGAAAGAGTCCCTGTCTGTTTGGACAAAACAGGCGTTTTCAAACTATGATGCTATTTTATTTATCGGAGCCTGCGGCATTGCCGTGCGAAGTATTGCACCGTATGTAAAAGATAAAAAAACGGATCCGGCTGTTGTGGTGATGGATGAGCAGGGAAAGCATGTGATTTCTCTGCTGTCCGGTCATCTGGGCGGTGCCAATGAGCTGACGATGCAGACTGCACAGCTGACAGGTGCCAGTCCTGTGATTACGACTGCGACAGACATCAATGGAAAGTTTGCAGTGGATGTATTTGCAAAGAAACATAAATGTGCAATTTCGAGCATGAAGATTGCCAAAGAGATTTCAGCAGCTCTGGTGGCGGGAGAACCGGTGGGATTTTACAGTCAGTTTCCGGTTCAGGGAAAGATTCCTCAGGAGCTTTTGCCTTACGAAGAGGCAGGCGAGCAGCCGAAATATGGGATTTCTGTTTCTGAATCGATGGAAAAAAAGTCGTATGAACATACGCTTTTTTTGATTCCGTCAGTGGTTACAGTAGGAATTGGATGCAGAAAAGGAACCCCAGCGGATAAAATTGAACGGGCTGTTGATACGGTACTGGAAGAACTGCATATGCCGATTGAGGCGCTTGAGCAGGTGTCTTCCATTGATGTAAAAAAGGAAGAGGAAGGACTGCTGCAGTTTTGCAGGGAACATAAGCTTCCGTTTTTGACTTACTCTGCCGCACAGCTTGCAGCGGTAGAGGGAACATTTACAGAATCAGAATTTGTAAAAAATCAGGTTGGTGTGGGCAGCGTGTGTGAGCGAAGCGCTGTGCTTGCCAGCAAAAATGGAAAAATCATTCGCGGAAAATATGCCTGTGACGGTGTGACCGTGGCATGTGCCGTGAGGGAATGGAGTGTGAAATTTGAATAAAATATATGTAGTGGGTATTGGACCCGGAGAATATGAACAGATGACAGTCAAGGCGGCAAATGCCTTGCGTGACAGTGATGTGATTATCGGTTATACCGTGTACGTGGATCTGGTGAAAGAATATTTTTCTGACAAGGAATTTTTGACGACTCCGATGACAAAAGAAGTGGATCGCTGTATCCTTGCTTTTGATGAGGCAATGAAAGGAAAAACAGTGTCAATGATCTGCAGTGGCGATGCCGGTGTATATGGAATGGCAGGACTGATGTATGAGGTTGGAGAAAAATATCCGGATGTAGAACTGGAGATCATTCCGGGTGTGACTGCGGCGACAGGAGGTGCGGCTGTTCTCGGAGCACCGCTGATTCATGATTTCTGTCTGATTAGTCTGAGTGATCTTTTGACTCCGTGGGAGAAGATTGAAGCAAGAATTTTGCATGCTTCGGAGGCGGATTTTGTCATCTGCCTTTATAACCCGTCCAGCCGAAAACGTCACGATTATCTGCAAAAAGCCTGTGATCTGATGATGCGTTATAAGAATCCGGAGACGGTATGCGGTATTGTTGCAAATATCGGAAGAGACGGAGAACAGCAGCAGGTGATGACGCTTAGGGAGCTTCGTGATACGAAAGTCGATATGTTTACGACGGTATTTATCGGAAACTCTCAGACAAGAGAAATCAATGGAAAAATGGTAACGCCGAGAGGTTATCAGGCGAAAAAAAGTTATCCAAAATCGAAATAGGAGCGACTATGTGTAAAATACTGGTATTTGCAGGCACGACCGAGGGCTATGAGATTACGGAATTTCTAAGAGACAGTCAGGTGCCTGTGCATATGTGTGTGGCAACCGATTATGGCTCCATGCGGTTGCAGGAAAATGAATATCTGACCGTGTCTCATGAACGTATGAATCAGCAGGAGATGGAGGCGTTTATGAGACAGCAGCAGTTTGACCAGGTCATTGATGCCACGCATCCTTATGCGGTGGAAGTGACAAAAAATATTAAGCATGCCTGTGAAAGCTGTGCAATTCCTTATATTCGTGTGCTGCGCGGTTCTGGGCAGACACCGGAAGACGAACATGTCATTTTGGTGGATTCTGTGGAAGAGGCGATTGACTTTTTGGAAAATACAGAGGGAAACATACTGGTCACGACGGGGAGTAAGGAGCTGCATCGGTTTACCAGACTGACGGATTATGAGAACAGGATTTATGCGAGAGTGCTTTCCCTTCCGAATGTGGTGGAGCAGTGCAGCAGTCTCGGATTTCAGGGAGCGCATCTGATTTGCATGCAGGGACCGTTTTTGAAAGAAATGAATACAGCAATGCTTCGTCAGTATCAGTGCCGTTATCTTGTGACAAAGGAAGCAGGAAAAAATGGCGGTTTTGAGGAAAAATGTGAGGCTGCAAAAGCAGCAGGAGCCGTCCTTGTGGTAATCGGAAGACCGCAGCAGGAACCGGGAATCACGGTAGAAGAGTGCAGACAGCAGCTTTGCCAATTTTGCCATATTCAGCCGAAACCGGAGGTTACGCTTGTGGGAATCGGTATGGGAAGTGTAGATACGATGACAAAAGAGGCGGTGAAAGCCTGTCGGGAAGCGCAGTGTATCATCGGCGGAAAACGTCTGGTGGATGCTGTGGCGGTGCCAGGACAGGAAGTTTGCTATGAATACAACGCGGATAAGATCAAAGCGTATATTGACAGTCACCCGCAGTATCATCGCTTTGTTGTGGCACTGTCCGGTGACGTTGGATTTTACAGTGGAGCCAAAAGATTGCTGCGTGTACTTGGAGAGGAGACAAAGGTGATTTGTGGCATTTCTTCCGTTGTATATTTTATGGCAAAAATTGGTCTTTCCTGGGAAGATGCGGCCATTGTGAGTGCACATGGGAAAAACTGCAACTTGATTCATTATATCAAGTCAAAAGAGAAAACATTTGCAATTCTCGGAACGAAGGACGGCGTGGCTGTCCTCGCACAGAAACTGTTGTATTATGGTATGGATCAGGTGACGATGTATGTCGGTGAAGAACTGTCTTACCCACAGGAAAAGATTCGAAAAGGTTGTCCAAAGGACTTTGTGGAGGAAATTGTGAATCCTCTTTCTGTTGTCTGCGTTGTAAATCCCGAGGCAAAGGAGCAGCCGAAGCACTTAAAAGATGCAGCTTTTATCCGCGGAAAAGCACCAATGACAAAAGAAGAGGTGCGAAGCCTTTCTGTCGATAAACTGCAGCTTCCTTCCGATGCGATTTGCTATGATGTGGGAGCCGGAACCGGCTCTGTGACCATGGAAATGGCAATGCAGGCTTATGACGGAAGCGTGTATGCCATTGAGAAAAAGGCAGAGGCGGTGGAACTGATTCGTCAGAACCAAAAAGCACTGGTACTAGATAACCTGCAGATTCTGGAGGGTACAGCCCCTGAGGCATTGGAAGAGTTAGAAGCTCCTACGCATGTATTTATCGGTGGCTCTTCTGGAAATCTCAAAGAGATTGTAAAAGTGCTGTTGAAGAAAAATCCAAGTGTGAAGATGGTCATTAATTGTATTACTCTGGAGACGGTGACAGAGGCTTTGGACTGTATCAAAACGATGCCTCTTGGTGAAACAGAAATTGTACAGGTAGCTGTTGCCAGATCGAAAGAGTTGGGCAGATATCATATGATGATGGGAGAAAATCCAATCTACATCATCTCCTGTAAGGGGGTGGCACAATGAGACAAATACCGAGAGTGATGATTGCTGCCGCATCCAGCGGAAGCGGAAAGACGATGATTACCTGTGGAATTTTGCAGGCACTGAAAAACAGAGAGCATAAGGTGGTTTCTTTTAAGTGCGGCCCCGATTATATTGATCCGATGTTCCACGCCAAGGTAATCGGCACAAGGGCAAGAAATCTGGACACATTTTTTACTGAGGAGGAAATTACAAGATACCTTCTGGTGGAAAATGCAAAAGATGCGGATATTTCTGTGATGGAAGGCGTGATGGGATATTATGACGGTGTTGGAGGAACGACAACGCAGGCAAGTGCCTATGAGCTTGCAAGTATGACGCAGACGCCCGTCATTCTCATTGTAAACTGCAAAGGTATGAGTGTCTCTATGGTGGCACAAATCAAAGGCTTTCTGGAATATCGCGAAGAAAGCGGGATTCAGGGCGTGATTTTGAATCAGATTTCTCCCATGCTGTATCAGCGAATGAAAAATCTGATTGAAGAGGAATTGCATATACAGGTTTTGGGATATGTTCCGGTGGTTTCTGACTGTGTACTGGAGAGCAGACATCTCGGACTGATACTTCCGGAAGAAATTCCACAGCTTCAGGAAAAAATACAGGGTCTGGCATCGATACTGGAGCAGACACTGAATCTGGATGGGATTGTTCGACTTGCCAACTCAGCCCCGCAGCTGGAGAAGGTTGATCTGAAAGAGATGGATTCTGCGTTTGCCTATCGGACACAGGAAACGGTGCGGATTGCATTGGCTTCGGATGAGGCATTTTGCTTTTTCTATGAAGACAACCTAAATCTGCTCAGACAGATGGGAGCGGAACTGGTGCCTTTTTCACCGATTCACGACAAAGAACTTCCGAAAGGAGTCCAGGGCATTCTTCTGTATGGCGGATATCCGGAATTGTATGGAAAGGAACTTTCTTCCAATCATGCCATGCTGGAAAGTATTTACAGGAGAATGACAGAGGGTATGCCGTGTATGGCAGAATGTGGTGGCTTCATGTATCTGCATGAAAAAATGGAAGATATGAAAAATCATCATTATAAAATGACAGGCATTATTCCGGGAGAGGTCTATCGTACACCGAAGCTGAAACGATTTGGGTATGTGACGCTGACGCTTGGAGAGGAAGTGTTTGGACAGGAAATCGGCAATCTTCCGGCACATGAATTCCATTATTTTGATTCGACCAACTGTGGAAATGATTATCTGGCGAAGAAACCGATGTCCAGCCGTTCCTGGGGATGTATGCATGCGAGAGAAAATCTGTTTGCCGGTTTTCCACATTTTCATTATTATGGCAATCCGAAATTGCCGGCAGCATTTTTAAATGCCTGTATGAACTATAAAAAAACACGGCAGAAAGGATAGACATATGATTTTTTTACATGGACTTGCGCTGTGTCTGGGGTTTGCGCTGGATTTGCTGTTTGGTGATCCGAGATGGTTGTATCATCCCATTTGCATTACGGGAAATTTGATTGGATGGCTGACAAAAAAACTGCGTGCATCCTTTCCGAAAAGTGTGCGTGGAGAACATCAGGCAGGAATGATTCTTGTGATTCTTGTCTGCTGTTATTCCTTTTTTGTTCCGAGAGTGATTCTGCTGGCTGCCTATCATGTACATTGGGCGGCAGGTTTTGTGTTGGAAACTTTTTGGTGCTATCAGCTTCTTGCAGCGAAATGTCTTCGCACAGAAAGTATGAAGGTGTACAGAGAACTTCAGACAGGTGATCTGGAAAAGAGCCGTTATGCAGTATCCATGATTGTTGGCCGTGATACGCAGTCTTTGACAGAAGAAGGTGTGATTAAGGCCACAGTTGAAACAATTGCAGAAAATACATCCGATGGTGTGGTGGCCCCGATGCTGTATATGGCACTGGGCGGCGTGCCTTTGATGTATTTATATAAAGGAATCAATACGATGGATTCCATGGTTGGCTATAAAGATGAGAAATATCTGAATTTTGGGCGTTATGCCGCGCTTTTGGATGATGTGGTGAATTATATTCCGGCACGCCTGTCCGGTATTTTGATGATTGCTGCCTCCTGGCTGTGCCGAATGAATGCAAAAAATGCAGCAGCTGTTTATAAACGAGATCGCAGAAATCACGCCAGCCCGAACTCTGCACAGACGGAGTCGGTGATGGCAGGAGCTTTGGAGATTCAGCTTGCCGGAAATGCTTGGTATTTTGGGAAACTTTATGAAAAACCAACGATTGGAGATGCCATGCGTTCCATTGAAAAGGAAGATATTTTGCGAGCCAATCGGCTGATGTATGTGACATCGGCACTGACCTGCCTTTTGCTGGCAGTGATTCTGCTTTTTTGCGGAATGTAAGAATAAGTAAGACTGGAGATACCTATGACAAAACATATACATGGCGGTGATGTGTACCGTTACGAAAATTATCTGGATTTTTCCGCAAACTGCAATCCGTTAGGACTCCCTGAGGGGGTGCGCAGTGCAATCATCCAGGCAGTGGATTCTGTGGTACATTATCCGGATGTACAGTGTGAAAAACTGAAAGAGGCAATCGGGCAGTACGAACAGGTTCCGATCCGACAGATTGTATGTGGAAACGGGGCAGCTGAGGTGATTTTTTCTCTTTGCCTTGCTATGAAGCCGAAGCGTGCTCTTCTTCCGGCTCCGACCTTTGCAGAATATCAGCAGGCACTGGAAAGTGTGGACTGTGCAGTAGACTATGTCTGGCTGGGTGAACAAAAGGGTTTTATTCTGGACGAAGAGATTTTAAAGCAGGTTGAGAAGACAAGACCGGATGTTGTTTTTGTATGCAATCCCAATAATCCAACCGGAGTTCTGACGAAGAAGACTTTGCTTGAACAGCTGCTTTGCCTGTGCGAGCAGACAAATACGTTTCTTGTGCTGGATGAATGTTTTCTTGATTTTGTAGAAGAGTCTGAGTGCTATACGATGAAAGAGTATCTTTCCCAGATGAAGAATCTGCTGATTGTAAAAGCTTTTACCAAACGTTATGCGATGGCAGGGGTTCGTCTTGGGTATGGGCTTACCGGGAATGAGCAATTAATCCAACAGATGGAGCTGGTAACGCAGCCCTGGAATGTATCTGGTCTTGCACAGGCGGCTGGAATTGCAGCACTGCAAGAAACGGCATATGTAAAGCGAGGCCAGGAGCTGATTGTGAGGGAACGCAGTTATCTGCAAAAGCAGCTTGGGCAGCTTGGACTGCAGCTGTATGATTCCCGTGCAAATTACCTGTTTTTCCTGGGGCCGGAAGATTTGCCGGAGCGTATGAAAAAACATAAAATACTGATTCGCGACTGCAGCAATTATCCGAATCTGCGAAAAGGATTTTGCCGGATTGCAGTGCGCACGCACGAAGAAAATGAACAA
>JALFVM010000197.1 GCA_022787145.1 Lachnospiraceae bacterium
CTTCGCTCTTTTTAAATTTGAGACTATACAAGCGAAATTGAATTTGATATACTAGTAAACAATTGAAATGATTACAGTGTCAAAAGGTATTCTCCATGTCATGCTTGCATGTAAGTGGAGATATACCTTATTGACACGCCCACACATGAGCAAGAAGTGGGGCGGGGGCCCCATAGATTGCGAATGTGGGGGCAGGATTGTGGAAGTGCGTAGCACGAAACAATCCGTAATCAAGGTTTTGACACCTAAATCATTGAAATACTGCAATACACTACAATAAGAAAATGAAAGAGGTATAAAATCATGGAAGTATTATACAGAAGTACCAGAGGACACGGAGAACAGGTGACTGCATCTCAGGCGATTCTTCAGGGATTATCAGAAGATGGAGGTCTGTTTGTTCCTGTTGAGATTCCGAAGCTGGATACAGATATGAAAGTATTGTCAGAAATGACTTATCAGGAGCTTGCCTATACGGTCATGAGCAAGTTCTTTACCGATTTTACAGAAGAGGAGTTAAAGCATTGCATCAACAGTGCATACGATTCCAAGTTTGATGTTCCGGAGATTGCTCCGCTTGTGCATGCAGACGGCGCTTATTATCTGGAGCTGTTTCATGGTGCAACGATTGCTTTTAAGGATATGGCATTATCCATTCTGCCGCATCTTCTGACAACAGCAGCGAAGAAAAATCAGGTAAAAAATGAAATTGTGATTCTGACAGCGACTTCCGGAGATACCGGAAAGGCAGCGATGGCAGGTTTTGCCGATGTACCGGGAACAAAGATCATTGTGTTCTATCCAAAGAATGGTGTAAGCCCGATTCAGGAAAAACAGATGGTGACACAGAAAGGAAACAATACGTACGTTGTCGGTATTACCGGAAACTTTGACGATGCGCAGACGGCTGTAAAAAATATGTTTAACGATAAGGAACTGGAAGCTGAGCTGGATGCAGCGGGATATCAGTTCTCATCTGCAAACTCCATCAATATCGGACGTCTCGTTCCACAGATCGTTTACTATGTATATGCATATGCTACATTGGTAAGACAGGGTGCAATCAAAGACGGTGACAAGATCAATGTAGATGTTCCAACCGGAAACTTTGGAAATATTCTTGCTGCATTTTATGCAAAACAGATGGGCCTTCCGATTGCAAAACTCATCTGTGCATCCAATGAAAACAAAGTATTATTCGATTTCTTCCGCACAGGTGTCTATGACAGAAAACGTGACTTTATTCTGACAACCTCTCCATCTATGGATATTCTGATTTCCAGCAATCTGGAGAGATTGATTTATCGTCTGTGTGGTCATGATGCAGATCAATGCAGCCAGCTGATGAAAGCGCTGACAGCAGAGGGAAGCTACGAGATCACATCAGAGATGAAGGAGCAGCTGTCTGATTTCTACGGAAACTATGCAACAGAGGCAGAGACGGCAGAGACCATCAGCAAGGTATTTGAACATGCGCATTATCTGATCGATACACATACCGCCGTTGCAGCAACTGTATACAGAAAATATACAGAAGAGACGAAAGACAAGACTCCAACTGTGATTGCCTCCACAGCAAGTCCATATAAATTTACAAGAAGTGTTATGAATGCAGTCGATTCCAAATACGATGCCATGGGCGATTTTGAACTCGTGGATGAGCTTTCCAGAATTACAGGTGTGAAAGTTCCTCAGGCAATCGAAGATATTCGTACAGCACCGGTGCTGCATGATACCGTCGTAGATGCGTGTGATATGCCTGCAGCTGTGAAAAACATTCTTGGTGTAAAGTAGAAAGGAAGTCTGAAAACAGGCGATAGTTTTTGAAATTGTAATAGAGAAGGGACAGTGGGTGAACCGCCTGCTGTCTCTTTTTGTATTGGGATTTTGTCATATTTATGCCAAAACACCTTGCGAAATAGAGGCGTGTAAACAGTAACTTTACTTCTCTCGTTCTATAAAATTTTCATCGAATAATATATTGACAATCGAAGTTTTACTGATTAAAATGTTTTATAGCGAACAGTTTATGGAAAAACAGTTCATCAAAAAACTATTTGCTCTAAAATGGAGAAAGGGGTAGATTGTTATCGATTTGTGCAATAAAAAGGCCGTGGGATTTCGGATTCGAAAGCTGGACAATCTGATGATGAAAAATATGCTGGCATGTTCCAGAGTCGTCGGACTGGACGAAGTGACAATCATGAATGGCTGGATTCTTGGATATTTGAGTCGGAATTCGGATTGTGATATTTTTCAGAAGGACGTGGAAGCTTACTTTGGAATCGGGCGATCAACGGTGACAAACATTGTAAAATTAATGGAAAAGAAGCAGCTGATCCGCAGAGAATCGGTGGAGAGAGACGCGCGTTTGAAAAAGCTGGTGCTGACTGACAAGGGAAGAGAAGCAGACGGGAGAGTACAGGCTATGCTGGCTTGGATGGAACAGTCTCTTCTTGAGGGAATCACACAGGAAGAACAGGATAGTTTCTATCGAATGCTGGATAAGCTGCAGGTGAATCTAAAACGACAAAAGGAGGAAATTAAATGCTTAAAACTTTAGCCTCTCAGATTAAGGAATTCAAAAGGGATTCCTTGCTGACACCGATTTTTATGGTGCTGGAGGTATTATTTGAGACAATCATTCCTTTGCTGATGGCTTCGATCATTGACAAAGGTGTGGAAGCCGGAGATATGCATCACATTTATGTGATTGGTGGCTGGATGATTGCGGCGGCAGCAGCAGGTCTGTTTTCCGGTATCATGGGAGGACGGCTCGCAGCGAGAGCTTCTGCTGGTTTTGCACGAAACCTGCGTCAGACCATGTTTGAAAACATTCAGCAGTTTTCATTCTCAAATATTGATAAATTCAGTACCGCGGGTCTTGTGACTCGTATGACAACCGATGTAACAAATATTCAGAATGCTTATCAGATGCTTTTGCGTATGTGCTTTCGTGCACCGTGCAGTCTTCTGTGCGCGATGGGAATGGCCTTTTTTATTAACGCGCGGATTGCCAGTATCTATCTGATGGCAGTTATTTTGCTTGGAATTTTTCTGTTTTTTATTCTTAGAAGAGCAACAAAATATTTTCAGGCTGCTTTTCCGAAGTATGATGAGCTGAACGCCTCTGTGCAGGAAAATGTTTCTGCCATCCGCGTAGTAAAAGCCTACGTTCGTGAGGATGAGGAAATCATTAAATTCAAAAAAGCGAGCCAGAATATTTACAATATTTTCCTGAAAGCAGAAAAAAACATTGTATACAATGCGCCGGTCATGATGTTTACTGTGTACAGCTGTATTCTTTTGATCAGCTGGGTTGGTGCGAAAATGATTGTCAATTCTGCATTGACAACCGGTGAGCTGATGAGTCTTCTGACGTATTGCATGAACATACTGATGAATTTGATGATGCTGTCAATGGTATTTGTAATGATGAGTATGAGTGTGGCAAGTGCGCGTCGTATCTCAGAAGTATTGAATGAGAAGAGTGATCTGGAGAATCCTGAGAATCCGATTCATGAAGTGCCGGATGGTTCCATTGAATTTCAGCATGTGAATTTTTCTTATCAAAAAGACAGCCAGGAACCGGTGCTGCATGACATCAATCTGAAGATCCATTCCGGTGAGACGATTGGAATTCTTGGAGGAACGGGAAGTGCCAAGACGAGTCTGGTCAATTTGATCAGTCGTCTGTATGATGTGACTTCCGGAGCTGTCATTGTAGGCGGTCATGATGTGCGGGAATATGATATGGAAGCACTGAGAAATCAGGTATCTGTGGTACTGCAGAAAAATGTACTTTTTTCGGGAAGTATTCTGGAAAATCTTCGCTGGGGTGATGAGAATGCCACAAAAGAGGAATGTATCCATGCCTGCAAGCTGTCTTGTGCGGATGAATTTATTGACAAAATGCCGGATGGCTATGAGACGCATATTGAGCAGGGTGGAAGTAATGTCTCCGGTGGACAGAAGCAGCGTCTGTGTATTGCGAGGGCTCTGCTGAAAAAGCCGAAAGTTCTGATTCTTGATGATAGCACGAGTGCAGTCGATACAGCTACCGACAGCAAGATTCGAAAGGCGTTTGCAGAGGAAATTCCAAATACAACAAAATTGATTATTGCACAGAGAATTTCCAGTGTACAGAATGCAGACAGAATTATCGTCATGGATGACGGAAAGATCAATGGATTTGGAACGCATGAGGAATTGCTTGCATCCAATGAGATTTACAGAGAAGTATATGAGTCCCAGACCGGCGGCGGTGGGGATTTTGATGAGAAGGCAGGTGAAGAATAATGGCACATCCGGGAGGAATGCCTGCAAGAGTGCGGGCGAAGGGCAGCAAACGTGTGGAGAATCCGGGAAAGACGTTTAAACGCCTGATGAAATATATTTTGAAGAATTATGGCATTGCCTATGCTGCTGTTTTGGTTCTGATCTTTATCAGCGTACTTGCAAATGTAAGAGGAACACTATTTACGAAAACGTTGATCGATGATTACATTACGCCGCTTCTGGCTGCAGAAAATCCGGATTTTCATCCGCTGGCAGTAGCAATCGGAAAAGTTGCCGGATTTTATTTGATTGGTATTTGGGCCTCTTATACGTATAACCGGATTATGATCAATGTGACACAGGGAACGCTGCGTAATCTGAGAGATGATATTTTCTCACATATGGAGAAACTTCCGATTAAATATTTTGATACGCATGCGCATGGTGATATCATGTCCATCTACACCAATGATACGGATACACTTCGCCAGATGATCAGTCAGAGTATGGTGCAGATATTTAACAGTGGAATCACGATTGTCAGTGTGCTGTTCAGTATGATTATTCTGAATATTCCGTTGACAATCCTGACACTGGTCATGGTGGCTGTGATGATGTTTACCACAAAGAATCTGGCTTCCCGAAGCGGAAAGTATTTTGTGGAGCAGCAGAGAAATCTTGGCCGCGTGAACGGATTTATTGAAGAGATGATGAACGGACAGAAAGTCGTAAAGGTATTCTGTCATGAGGAGGAAAATATCAAAGAGTTCAAACAAATTAATGATGAACTTTTTGAGAGTGCGCATCAGGCAAATGCGTTTGCCAACTGCATGGGACCGGTCAATGCACAGATGGGCAACATCAGCTATGTGCTCTGCGCAATCGTTGGAGGCGCGCTGGCTTTGCATGGTGTTGGAGGCTTTACGCTCGGCGGTCTTGCTAGCTTTCTGACATTTAATAAGAGCTTTAATATGCCGATTAACCAGGTCAGCCAGCAGCTGAATGCTGTGGTGATGGCACTGGCAGGTGCAGACCGCATTTTCCGTCTGCTGGACGAAGAACCGGAGGCAGACAACGGTTATGTAACGCTCGTCAATGCGAAAGAAGTAGATGGAAAATTGACAGAGACGCAGGAGCGTACTGGACGCTGGGCATGGAAGCATACACATCAGGCCGATGGCTCTGTTGATTATGTGGAATTGAAAGGCGATGTTGTTTTTGACGATGTGGATTTTGGTTACGATGATAAGAAAATTGTACTGCATAATGTGAAACTTTATGCCACACCGGGACAGAAAATTGCGTTTGTTGGTTCGACAGGAGCAGGAAAAACAACGATTACCAACCTGATTAATCGTTTTTATGACATCCAGGATGGAAAGATTCGCTATGACGGCATCAATATTAACAAGATCAAGAAGGCAGATCTTCGCCATTCTCTTGGTATTGTTTTGCAGGATACCCATTTGTTTACGGGAACCGTTATGGAAAATATCCGATTCGGCAAGCTGGATGCTACCGATGAGGAAGTCATTGAGGCGGCGAAACTTGCCAATGCGGACGGTTTTATCCGCAGGCTGCCGGATGGCTATCAGACGATGCTGACTGGAGACGGAGCAAATCTGAGTCAGGGTCAGAGACAGCTTTTGGCAATTGCCAGGGCAGCCGTTGCCGATCCTCCGGTATTGATTCTGGATGAGGCGACCAGTTCCATTGATACCCGTACAGAGCAGATTGTACAGAGTGGAATGGATAAGCTGATGTGCGGACGTACCACATTTGTGATTGCACATCGTTTGTCGACAGTCAAAAATTCTGACTGCATTATGGTTCTGGAGCAGGGAAGAATTATTGAGCGAGGAACACATGACGAATTGATTGAAGAACGCGGAAAGTACTACCAGTTGTATACTGGAAATTCTATTGCAGGCTAAAAAACAAAAAAATTGTAAAAAAAATACAAAAGAATTGAAAAATTTACCGCGTATGCTTATTGTCAGAACGCATAGAATATAGTATAATCTATGTAGTGAAAAGCAGTGGAGCATCCTGGAATGTACGAGGACCCTGTTATTTTGAACCTACATTTACGTGAAACGGGACTCCTATATTGTCAATTGGATGTCAGGCCTCTCGTCGTGGAAGACAGAAGATTGATTGCGGACACCCACCTAGCAATCGCTAGGCGTCAAGAAATGGGGAACGGCATTTTGGGACCACAAAGGATAAAAAAGAGAGTCATGTTCCATGACTCTCTTTTATGTTTAATTTAAGAGGAAATGTAACTGTTCAGTAGGTAATATCCCGCGAGGTGTTTTCATGCATTTTGCATGAAAATCCCGAGACATACAGGCCAAAATCCCATCATCAAAGATGATTTTTCATGGATTTTGGTTCGTATCTATGAGGGTACTGAACAGATACGAGGAAATTTTGCAGATGCAGAATTTTCGTGCAGGAAGAAGGGAGCATAATTATGAGTGTAACAAAATCATTATTTGGAAAAACGGAGGCCGGACAGGAGGTATCCGTATATCGTCTGCAAAATCGTGCAGGCTCTTATATTGAAGTGCTGGATTTCGGTGCAATTCTCCGGGCTGTAGTGGTTCCGGATAAAGATGGTAAGATGACAGATGTGGTTTTGGGATATGACAGCGTGGCTGGTTATGAGAATGGCACCTGCTTTTTTGGAGCTACCATCGGAAGAAGTGGAAACCGTATTGCAGGTGGAACGTTTGAAATCAATGGTGTTACATACCAGATGGCACAGAATGAAAATAACAACAATCTGCACAGCGGACCGGATGGATACGAAAAAAGAATCTGGGCAGTAAAAGAAATCAGAGAAGAAGAAAACAGTGTGACATTTGCCTTAAACAGCCCGGATCAAGATCAGGGATTTCCGGGAAATTTTGATATTATGGTAAAATACGAGATGTCAGAGGCGAATGAAGTGATCATTCATTATATGGGAAGCAGCGATCAGGATACCGTTGCTAATCTGACAAATCATAGTTATTTTAATCCGCAGGGACATGACAGCGGAAGTAACAGCGACATCCTGCTGCAAATTTACGCAGACAATTATACCCCTGTAGCAGACAGTGCCTCCATCCCGACAGGCGAAATTGCACCAGTCAAGGGAACTCCGATGGATTTCACAGAGGAGAAGCCAATCGGCAAAGACATCAATGCGGATTTTGAGCAGTTAAAATTCACTGGCGGTTATGACCATAATTATGTGCTGAACGGATATGAAAAGGGCATTGAGCGTGTGGTTGCGAAAGCATATGCGCCAAAGACAGGAATTGCCATGGAAGTGACCACGGACCTTCCGGGAGTTCAGTTCTATGCCGCCAATTTTGTGGAGAATGAACAAGGAAAAAATGGTGCTGTTTATGGAAAACGCAGCGCTTTCTGCCTGGAGACGCAGTACTATCCGGACAGCATCAATCAGAAAAATTTTGAATCTCCGATTCTGGAACAGGGAGAGACATACAACACCGTAACGATTTATCGATTTAGCGTGGAATAATATATGGTAAAAAAGTTGAAAGGCCTGTTTTCTACTGTATGGGGGTTTTCACGGCGGATATCGGAAGATCATGTAGCTGCCTATGCAGCACAGAGTGCATATTTTATTATATTGTCGTTTATTCCGTTTGTATTGTGTCTGATGACGATTGTAAAATATACTTCGTTGACGAAGGAAATGGTGCTGTCGGCGATTCTTCAAATCTGCCCTGCAAATCTGGATGACTTTATTTCCGGAATTGTAGACGAGGTATACAACAAATCACTGGCAGTGATTCCGTTTTCTGCTTTGATCGCACTGTGGTCGGCTGGAAAGGGACTTCAGGCAGTCAGCAATGGATTGAATACGATTTATCATGTGAAGGAAACTCGTAACTGGCTGATCACCAGAATACGGTCTGTGATTTTCACCGTGATTCTGGTAATTGCACTGCTTTTGAGTCTGATGCTTCTTGTGTTCGGAAACGGGATTTACCGCAGTTTGCAAAAAAACCTTCCGTTTGTGGCAGAATTACTGGGACATATTATGGCAAGCAGACTGTTCCTTGTGCTTGGAGTGCTGATGCTGGTGTTTTTGTTTCTGTTCAAAGTTGTTCCAAACAGAAAGGCAACATTTCGCAGTCAGCTTCCGGGAGCAATCCTGACCTCAGTGTGTTGGATGGCGTTTTCATACGGATTTTCTCTGTATTTTACTTATTATTCGTCATTTTCAAATATGTACGGAAGTCTGACGACGATTGTGTTGGTGATGCTGTGGCTGTATATGTGTATGACGATTGTGCTATGCGGTGCGGAGGTCAATGCGTACTTTGAAAAGCAGTTTCAGCAGGCACATGCGTTTGCCAGGGATTTGTTTGATAAAGAGGACAGCAACAGCGAGATTCTTCAGAAAAAAATGGATGATTATTTTGATAAATAAGGCTGCTTTGGCGGCCTTATTTGCTGTGAGACGTGAAAATAACACTTGACAGAACGAGCAATTATGTTAAAATGGGTTTCAGAAAACATTATCAAATAATGGCAATGAAGGTGTCAGTAGAAGTATATTTTCTGTCAGAGAGAGGAAGTCACCGGCTGAAAGCTTCCTTCAGTTCAGATATAGTTTGAAATTCCCACCGGAGCTGCCTGACTGAAAGGAAACAGTAGGTTGGGCCGTTGTGCGCGTTAAGCATTTGAGTGCCTGAGCAATCAGGAATCTGGGTGGTACCGCGGGTATGTCTCGTCCCTTTTGGGATGGGATTTTTTTATGTCAAAAAAATAGAAACAAAGGAGAGAAAACAATGGGAATGAAGGAAAGATTACAGGAACTTCACGACGAAGCTGTAAAGAAAATTCAGGAATCCGATGCACTGGACAAATTAAATGATGTCCGTGTCGCTTACCTTGGAAAAAAAGGTCAGCTCACAGCCGTTTTAAAAGGAATGAAAGATGTTCCGCCAGAGGAACGTCCTCAGGTCGGACAGTTGGTCAACGATACAAGAGCAAAGATTGAGGCTGTTTTGGAAGAAACAAAGAAACAGCTGGAGGAGGCTGCAAGAGAACTGCAGCTGAAAGCGGAAGTCATTGATGTGACACTTCCTGCAAAAAAATCTGTAATTGGTCATCGTCATCCGAATACAATTGCTCTGGAAGAGGTAGAGCGTATTTTCATCGGTATGGGATATGAAGTAGTAGAGGGACCGGAAGTAGAGTACGATGAGTACAATTTTACCAAATTAAACATTCCTGCCGATCATCCTGCGAAGGACGAACAGGATACCTTCTATATTAATAAGGAGATTGTATTGAGAACACAGACTTCCCCTGTACAGGCTCGTGTGATGGAGCAGGGAAAACTTCCAATTCGTATGATTGCGCCGGGACGTGTATTCCGTTCTGACGAGGTGGATGCGACTCATTCTCCATCCTTCCATCAGATTGAGGGACTGGTAATCGACAAAAACATTACGTTTGCCGATCTGAAGGGAACTCTCGAAGAGTTTGCAAAAGAGCTGTTCGGACCGGAGACAAAGACAAAGTTCCGTCCGCATCATTTCCCATTTACAGAGCCGAGTGCAGAGGTGGATGTATCCTGCTTTAAATGTGGCGGAAAAGGCTGCCGTTTCTGTAAAGGCTCTGGTTGGATTGAGATTCTCGGCTGTGGTATGGTACATCCGCACGTACTGGAGATGTGTGGAATTGATCCGGAGGAATACACGGGATTTGCATTTGGTGTAGGACTTGAGCGTATCGCACTGCTGAAATATGAGATTGACGACATGAGACTGTTATATGAGAACGATATTCGTTTCCTGAAACAGTTCTAAGCAAGGAGGAGAGAAAAAACATGAATACTTCATTATCATGGATTAAAATGTATGTGCCGGATCTTGATGTAACGGCACAGGAATATACAGATGCAATGACTCTGTCCGGAACAAAAGTAGAAGGCTTTGAACAGCTGGATGCAGATTTGGACAAGATTGTAATCGGCCAGATTGAGAAAATCGAAAGACATCCGGATGCAGATAAACTGATCGTGTGTCAGGTCAATGTGGGAAGCGAGGTGACTCAGATTGTTACAGGTGCTCCGAATGTAAAAGTAGGAGATAAGATTCCCGTTGTTCTTGACGGCGGACGTGTTGCCGGAGGCCATGACGGAAAGATGGTAGAAGGCGGAATTAAGATTAAAAAAGGAAAACTGCGTGGTGTAGAGTCCAACGGTATGATGTGTTCCATCGAAGAGTTGGGAAGCAATACCGATATGTACCCGGAGGCTCCGGAATACGGTATCTATATTTTCCCGGAGGATGCAGAAGTTGGTGCTGATGCAATCAAAGCACTGGGAAGAGATGACGTCGTATTTGAGTATGAGATTACATCCAACCGTGTAGACTGCTACAGCGTGATCGGTATTGCAAGAGAAGCTGCAGCAACCTTCAATAAGGAGTTTAAACCTCCGGTTGTCACACCGACCGGTAACGCAGAAGATGCACATGACTATGTCAGTGTAAAAGTAGAAGATACTGATCTGTGCTCTCGCTACTGCGCGCGTGTCGTAAAAAATGTAAAAATCGGACCGTCTCCAAAATGGATGCAGAGATGTCTGGCTGCAAATGGAATTCGCCCAATCAACAACCTGGTTGATATTACAAACTATGTTATGGAAGAGTATGGTCAGCCGATGCATGCTTACGATCTGGATCACATTGCAGGAAGAGAAATTATTGTAAGACGTGCAGCAGCTGATGAGAAATTTGTGACACTCGATGGTCAGGAACGCCAGATGGATGAAGATGTTTTGATGATCTGTGATGCAGAGAAGGCAGTTGGTATTGCCGGTATCATGGGCGGAGAAAACTCCATGATCACAGATGAAGTACAGACGGTTCTTTTTGAGGCGGCCTGCTTTGATGGAACAAACATCCGTAAGTCTGCAAAACGTATCGGACTTCGTACCGATGCTTCCGGTAAATTTGAAAAAGGTCTGGATCCAAACAATGCACAGGAAGCCATCGATCGTGCCTGCCAGCTGATGGAAGAACTTGGTGCCGGTGAAGTGGTAGGCGGTATGGTAGATGTCTACAGCAAGAAGAAAGAACCGGTACGTGTAAAATTTGATCCGGACAAGATCAATGCACTGCTGGGAACTGACATTTCCAAAGAAGATATGCTGGAGTACTTCGCACGTGTAGAGCTGGCATACGATGAGGCAACAAATGAAATCGTAGCACCTACCTTCCGTCAGGATATTTTTCGTACTGCAGATCTGGCAGAAGAGGTTGCAAGATTTTATGGCTACGACAACATTCCGACTACACTTCCAACTGGAGAGGCAACAACAGGACGTCTCAGCTTTAAGCTTCGCATTGAACAGATTGCACGCGACATTGCAGAGTATTGTGGTTTCTCTCAGGGTATGACATATTCCTTCGAGAGCCCGAAGGTATTTGACAAGCTGATGCTTCCGGCCGACTGCCCGAAACGCAAAGCAATCAAAATTATGAATCCGCTCGGTGAGGATTTCAGTATCATGCGTACGTTGCCGGAAAACGGAATGCTGGTTTCTCTGGCAACCAATTATAATAGAAGAAACAAAGGCGTAGCTCTTTATGAGCTGGGTAATGTATATCTGCCGAAGGAACTTCCTCTGACCGATCTTCCGGATGAAAGAATGAAGTTTACACTTGGTATGTATGGAAAAGGTGATTTCTATACCATGAAAGGTGTGATTGAGGAATTCTTTGAGAAGATAGGAATGAAGAAAAAACCAGTTTATGAGCCTTCTACACTGCGTCCATATCTGCATCCGGGCCGTCAGGCAATCGTGAAGTATGCAGGCAAGGAGGTTGCTTATCTCGGTGAAGTACATCCGGTTGTAGCAAATACGTATGGAATCGGTGAGAAAGCATATATTGCAGTTGTTGATATTCCGACCGTTCTTGAGTTTGCCGGTTTTGACCATAAATATGAAGGAATTGCCAAATATCCGGCAGTAACACGTGACCTGAGTATGCTCGTTCCGAAGTCTGTTCTGGCAGGAGAAATTGAGGCGATGATCGAGCAACGCGGTGGTAAGATTCTGGAAAGCTATCAATTGTTTGACATCTATGAGGGAAGCCAGATCAAAGAAGGTTACAAATCTATGGCATATTCTGTTGTCTTCCGTGCAAAAGACAGAACACTGGAAGAGGCAGATATCACAGCCGCTATGAAGAAGATTTTGAATGGTCTGCAGAGCCTCGGAATTGAATTGAGGAGTTAGGCATGTTATTATATATGATTCGGCACGGGGAAACTGTGTGGAACTCAATGGGAAGACTGCAGGGAAGAGAAGATATTTCTCTGAACGAGAATGGAATTCATCTGGCAAAGATCACAGGCGAACAGTTAAAAGATGTTCCCTTTGATCTGGCTATTTCCAGTCCGCTGCAGCGGGCATATGTCACGGCGGAGCTGGTCCTTGGCAGACGTGACATTCCCATTTATACGGACGAGCGAATTCAGGAGATTTGTTTTGGTGTCTGGGAGGGAGAAGCCTTTATGAAATCAGACCCCTCACATCCATTTTATGCTTTTTTTGCAGATGCATATCATTATATGCCGCCCAAAAATGGAGAGAGTATCTTTGATGTGATTGAGCGAACAAAAGAATTTTATGAGGATTTGATTTCCAGACCGGAACTTCAGGATAAGACAATCCTGATTGCGACACATGGCTGCGCACTTCGTGGAATTCTTCATAATGTCTATGAGGATACTTCCGACTTTTGGCACGGCGGTGTATGTCCAAACTGTGGTGTCAACATTGTGGAAGTCAAAGATGGAAAGTCCACGCTGTTGGCAGACGATAAAATTTATTATTGATATCAAAAGCGATTCGGAAATCAATCACAGATTGTTTTCTAAATCGCTTTGTATTTCTCGCATAAAATCCCTGTTTGTCGGGTTGTATGTGCACCGCTTTTCTGGTCAACGGGACAGAATCCCAACGGCAAGGTTAGGGTGGTTACTTCCGGAGTTTTTTCATGACCGCCTTTCATCCGAGAGGAATATCCCAGCGCAGGCATGTCGATTTTCTTGCTTTTTCTGCGCCGCTTATGGATTGCTCTTGACGCAAACTCGCACGCGGTGCTCAAACAGTGCGTCGCGAGCAATCGCTATGCTCGAAAAAACTGCGAAAATTTCTCCAAATGTCTGCGC
>JALFVM010000001.1 GCA_022787145.1 Lachnospiraceae bacterium
CTTCTTACAACAAGGGAGCTACTGTAACATTTACTATGAATGGTGCAGGTGCAGATAATCCGAGTGAGGAAGGCAATGAGAGATATGTACCGGTTAAATATAAGATTGGCAACAGCGAATTTAAATTTGAGGATAATCAAAATCCGAAATTAGCGAAATCTTTCACGATTTCTACAGCTGGAACATATACTTTGACTGTTACTTTCCAGAAGCAGGTTTACGATGCAGAATCTGGTAAGTGGAAAAATGTAGATGGAGTGACAGACACAAAGACGGCTACTGTAAAAATCAATGCTACTACTACCAGCACTGGAACACTTAGCAAAACCGGCACAGCGAGCAAAACAACCACGACCACCACTTCCACCACCAGCAAAGCCAAAAACGCTAAGACTGGTGATGAGACACCGGTAGGCGCAGTTGTGACTGTTTTTGTATTAGCAGGTGCATCAGTTGTAGTTTTAATTGCAAGAAAAAGAAAATCTCAGAAATAAAAGATAGAGTCTTGCATTTGTGAAAAATAACCTTTAAAATAAACAGGAATAGAAGTGTTTTGTGCACTTTTGTTCCTGTTTTTTGGTGGAATGAGAATACTCTCAGTTTATAAGCAGCAAAACCTTGTAAGCTGTCAGAATATAATGTACAAAAGGAAAATAAAGGAGACAGAAGACATGAATTTACAGGAGACATTAGAAAAAATCCAACCTTTGAACGAACATGCAATGGAAATTGCAAAGAAGAAATGGGACAGCATTGCACATCCGCTGCACAGCCTTGGACTTCTGGAGGATGTACTGGTGCAGATTGCGGGTATCACCGGACAGGCAGGCATTGATATCAAAAAGAAGGTTCTTGTGCCGATGTGCGCCGACAATGGTGTTGTTGAGGAAGGTGTAACACAGTCCGGACAGGAGATTACGATGCTGGTGGCAGAGACATTTCTTACATATCAGTCTGCAGCAGCCAGATTATGCAAGGAGGCGGGCGCAGATGTATTTCCTGTAGATATCGGAATTGCGGTAGATACGAAGCTTCCGCGTGATTATAAGATTGCTTATGGAACAAAAAATATGGTAAAAGAGCCTGCGATGACGTATGAGGAAGCGGTAAGAGCCATTGAAGTGGGGATTCATGTAGCCGAAAAAATGGTAGAACAAGGATATAAGATCATTGCGACAGGAGAGATGGGAATTGGAAATACGACGACCAGCAGTGCCATTGCATCGGTTCTTCTGGAGCAGCCGGTAGAAACGATGACGGGAAGAGGTGCAGGTCTGTCTTCTGAGGGGCTGCAAAGAAAAATCAATGCAATCAAAAAAGCCATTGCACTGCATCAGCCAAAGAAAGAAGACCCCATCGATGTTCTGGCAAAGGTTGGCGGTTTTGATATTGCCGGACTGGTGGGAATCTATCTTGGAGGTGCAGCTTTGCACACGCCGGTTGTGATCGATGGTTTTATCTCCGGAGTTGCTGCACTGGCAGCGCAGCGCATTTGTTCGGATGCGGGTGGATACATGATTGCGTCTCACGTATCGGAGGAAGCGGCAGGGAAATTGATTTTGGAAACGCTCGGAAAAGAAGCATTTCTTCACGCGCATATGTGCCTCGGTGAGGGAACCGGTGCAGTTGCTATTTTCCCATTGCTGGATATGGCAGCGGCAATTTACAATGGCATGAGTACATTCCAGGAGTATGAGATGGACGCTTACGAACATCTCAATTAAGGTGGTACTATGATTACATTAATTACAGGCGGAAGCGGAAGCGGCAAGTCAGCTTATGCGGAAGAACAGGTGCTTCTTGAAGGAGAGGCCCGGAGGATTTATATTGCCACGATGTATCCCTATGATGAAGAGAGCCACCGTCGTATTGACAGGCATCGCAGGATGCGTGCAGGCAAGGGCTTTGAGACGGTGGAGTGTTATACAAATCTGAAGGAATTGCAATTGCCAGAAAATTCGGTTGTTCTGTTGGAGTGTATGTCGAACCTGGTGGCAAATGAGATGTTTAAGGAGCAGGGGGCGCATGAGAATACGGTGCAGGAAGTGCTGCAGGGCGTTTGTATGCTGGAGGCACAGACCAGACATCTGTTTATTGTGACAAATGAGATTTTTTCAGACGGTGTGGAGTATGAGGAAGAAACAAAACGGTACCAGGAGTATCTGGGGCGGATTAATGCAAAAATTGCAGAGCTGGCAGACCGTGTGACAGAAGTGGTCTATGGCATTCCGATTGAGTATAAGAAAGGAAAATAGAAAAATGACAGCATTGTGGAACAGTTTTAAGATCGCATTTTCCATGTATTCCAAAATTCCGATGCCGCAGAGTGAATGGACGAAAGAAAATATGCGCTATGTCATGTGCTTCCTTCCGGTCATTGGAGCTGTCATCGGCGGACTGGTATATGGATGGTCCGTATTAGCAGCAAGATTTGGAATCATCGGAGAAAAAAATTTTTATACAGCAGTGATGATATTGATTCCTGTGGCGGTAACAGGTGGAATTCATATGGATGGATTTCTCGATACCAGTGATGCGCTGAGCTCCTGGCAGACACAGGAAAAACGTCTGGAGATCCTGAAAGATTCCAGAGCGGGAGCATTCGCCGTGTTGATGGGATGCTGTTACTTTGTTCTTGATTTTGGTGTTTATTCTGCGCTAAATGATGTGACACTTCTGGCGATCGTCTGCGTGAACTTTGTATTATCCAGAGCCTTGAGCGGACTTGCCATTGTTACATTTAAAATGGCGAAAAATACAGGACTGGCAGCAACGTTTTCCGATGGAGCGCAGAAGAAGACCGTGGCTGTCTGGATGTGTGTTTACATGGTTCTTGCAGCAATACTGATGCTTTGGATTCATCCGGTCTATGGTGCGATTGCTCTTGTGACAGCCGTACTCGGATTTTTGTATTACCGTCATATGGCATACAAAAATTTCGGTGGAATCACCGGAGATCTGGCGGGATGGTTTTTGCAGGTATGTGAGCTTCTGGTTCCGTTTGTGCTGGTGCTTGCAGGTTATATTATGAAGTGAATAACAGTGAAATAACAGGAGAAATTTGAGATATGGAACTGATTATAGGTGGTGCTTTTCAGGGAAAATTAAGGTATGCGAGGGAATTACATCCCGATGTTGTGTGGGTGGATGGGAAAGCCTGTACCTTAGACGAAATGTGCAAAATTCCCGGAATCTACAATTTTCATTTATTTATTAAGAAGCAGATGATGGAAGGAAAGAATATCTTAAATCTGGCAGATATGTTGCTGGAAAAAAACCCGAATATGATTTTGATTTCCGATGAAGTCGGCTATGGTGTAGTTCCCGTGGATGCTTTTGACAGAGATTATCGGGAAAGTGTGGGACGCGTCTGCACACAACTGGCAGCAAAATGCAGCAAAGTGACCAGAGTCGTTTGCGGAATTGGCACGGTGATGAAAGGTGAGTAAGATAAAAATTGTATTGATCCGTCATTCCATCACGGCGGGCAATGAGAAAAAACGTTACATAGGCAGCACGGATGAGCCTCTCTGCGAGGCAGGAAAAGAATTGCTGAAGGGAAAAATCTATCCGAGTATACAGCGTCTGTATGCTAGCCCGATGCTTCGATGCAGACAGACGGCTTCTTTGATTTATCCGGCGTGTGAAATGCAGGTGATCGATGATTTCCGGGAATGCGATTTCGGGGAATTTGAGAATAAAAATTATCTGGAGCTGGCCGACAATCCTCATTATCAGGAGTGGATTGACAGCAATGGAATGCTTCCGTTTCCGCAGGGAGAAAGCAGAGAAGGATTTCAAAGCCGAAGCCGGGATGCCTTTGTGCAGATGGTGAATAGCTGTCTGGAGGATGGAATTTCTTCAGCGGCTGCAGTGGTTCACGGCGGCACGATTATGAGTGTGCTCGAGGCGTGTGCCAGCGAGAAAAAAGAGTATTATGGATGGCATGTGGAAAATGGCGGCGGCTATGTTTTGCAAGTCGACAAAGAACAGTGGAAAATGGGCATGCGGGTTGTTGAGGTCATCGAATCGCTATCCTGAAATTTTGAGAAAAACCAGTCCGAGCGGGCTGGTTTTTTGTGGGTAAAATTGCGGGAAAGCTTGCGAAAGTGTTAAAAATGTGTTATTTTTATTACAAAATAATTAACAAATCCGTAAAAGGAGAAAAAGATGAAAAAACATACAAAAAGATGGCTTGCTCTTACACTTGCAGCAGCATTGGCAGTTCCGACAGCAGTTCCGACCTGGGC
>JALFVM010000062.1 GCA_022787145.1 Lachnospiraceae bacterium
CCGCACAGTCTCCTTCTTGAGATTTTCACCAACAAAGGTATTGGTACTGCTATTTTAAGGGAAGATGAGGAAAAGTACTATTATGAAGACAACGAGTGATATTCAAAAATCAGAACAGAATATTTTACATACTTACAACCGTTTTCCAGTCGTTTTGGAGAAGGGTGAGGGCGTTTATTTATATGACGTCGACGGCGGCAAGTATCTTGACTTTGCAGCAGGTATTGCCGTGTGTGCGCTTGGATACAGCAATGACGAGTACAAACAGGCGTTAAAAGATCAGATTGACAAGCTGACACATGTATCTAATCTTTACTACAACAACCCGATGACAGAAGCCGGAGAGAAGGTTTTAAAGGCAAGCGGCATGAGCAAGGTGTTTTTTACCAACAGTGGGACAGAAGCCATTGAGGGCGCGTTAAAAGCGGCCAAAAAGTATGCTTATAAGAAAGCCGGACATGCCGGTTTTGAGATCATTGCCATGAACCATTCCTTTCACGGAAGAAGTGTGGGTGCACTGTCTGTCACAGGAACGGCGCATTACCGTGAGCCGTTTGAGCCTCTGATGGGCGGCGTGAAATTCGCTGATTATAACGATCTGGACAGCGTAAAGGCTCAAGTAACCGACAAAACCTGTGCAATCATTATGGAGACGGTACAGGGCGAAGGTGGTATTTATCCGGCAGATCCGGAATTCATCAAGGGAGTGCGCGCGCTCTGCGATGAGAAGGACATCGTATTGATCCTTGATGAGATTCAGTGCGGTATGGGAAGAAGCGGCCATTATTTTGCATGGCAGGCGTATGGCGTACAGCCGGATATCATGACTTGTGCCAAGGCACTGGGAAGCGGCGTGCCGGTCGGTGCATTCGTA
This sequence comes from Lachnospiraceae bacterium, assembly GCA_022787145.1. Taxonomy (GTDB): domain Bacteria; phylum Bacillota; class Clostridia; order Lachnospirales; family Lachnospiraceae; genus JALFVM01. The sequence continues at coordinate 875 of JALFVM010000062.1, forward strand.
CTCAATGAGAAGCTTGCAGAAGCATCTCTCGAGCCGGGTGACCACGGAACAACATACGGTGGAAATCCATTTGTGTGTGCTGCTGTCAGCAAAGTATTTGATATTTTTGAGAAAGACCACATTGTGGAGCATGTACGTGAACTGACTCCTTATCTCGAGCAGAAACTGGATGCGCTTGTGGAAAAATATGATTGTTTTGCCGCACGTCGTGGAAAAGGCTTTATGCAGGGACTCGTTGTCACAGGAAGACCGGTCGGAGAAGTGGTAAACAAGGCACTTGCCAACGGACTTCTGGTGATTTCAGCCGGAAAAGATGTGCTTCGTCTTGTTCCGCCGCTGGTAATCGAAAAAGAGCATATTGACGAAATGATCGAGAAACTGGAAGCAAGCCTGTAATTTCTTGATTTACGAATGGCCCGGGGATTTTCAAATCCTCCGGGCTGTTTTTATGTCGTATGTGCACCGCTTTCCCGGTCAACGAAACACTTCCCAACGGCAAGGTTTTGGTCGCTTCCTTCCGGAGTTTTCTGCATGGCCGCCACTCGCCCGGGAGGGATACCACCACCCAGGCATGTCGATTTTCTTGCTTTTTCTGCGCCGCTTATGGATTGCTCTTGCCGCAAACTCGCACACGGTGCTCAAACAGTGCGTCGCGAGCAATCGCTATGCTCGAAAAATCTGCGAAAATTTCTCCAAATGTCTGGGTAGTGGTATCCCTCCCGGGTGAGCACGGTCATGCGGAAAACTCCTACATTTACATAGATTTTGCAGCAGCAGTTACTTGCTGACGAAATATTTGTGAAGGCGGCTATCGTTCATGTAGAACAGCCAATTTGCACAGATTGATAACCTTCCAGAATCAAAGTGCAGATCTCTTTGCTTGTGTGGGCATACCTTTGGCAGATTTTCGCAGGCTTGGCGAGCAGAGCGATTGCTCGTGACGCACTGTTTGAGCGCAGGGCGCGAGTTTGCGGCAAGAGCAATCAATACGCGGCGCAGCCAAACCAAGAAAATCAACAGGTTGCCAGAACAAGCAAAGAGATCTGCACTTGATGTGGAAAGTCTTCCCTGTGCAAATGGCTGTTCGGAAGCCTGCCAAACTCAACCTTGCCGTTGGAAGTTTGTTCCGTTGACCAGGAAAGTGGTGCACATACGATTCGGCGACCAGGAAAGTGGTGCACAGACCTGTCCTTGAAAATCTGGGTGCAGAGTGTTACAATCTTTGATAGGTTTGAAACCAGGGGGAAAAACAAATGAACAGAAAAAAATTTCAACAGGGTATGAGAGACGGAATCCCGATCTGTCTGGGATATTTTGCCGTGTCTTTTACGTTTGGAATGATGGCGGTAGGTGGAGGCTTAAGTATCTGGCAGGCAGTGCTGATCTCGCTGACGAACCTCACCTCTGCGGGACAGTTTGCAGGGCTGAACCTGATCTTTACGGGAGCACCGTATTATGAGATGGCTCTGACGCAGCTTGTGATCAACCTGCGTTACTGTCTGATGTCCTTTTCGCTTTCACAGAAGGTGGATCAGAAGGCAAATCCGCTGCATCGTTTCTTTATGGCGCATGGAGTGACCGATGAAATTTTCGGTATCAGCAGCGCAGTACACGGAGATTTGAGTCCGTGGTACATGTACGGCGCAATGAGCGTCGCGATACCGGGATGGACAGGCGGAACACTTCTCGGCGCGATTTCCGGCAATCTGATGCCGGATTTTATTGCGAGTGCACTTGGAATTGCGATTTACGGAATGTTTCTTGCTATCGTGATTCCGGCATCCAAATCCAGCCGCACCATTCTTGCGGTGGTTGTCGGTGCGATGGTACTGAGCGGATTATTTTCCGTTGTTCCGGGACTGAAACAAATCTCTTCCGGATTTGTGATTATCATTGTGACGGTGCTGGTGGCCGCGATTGCAGCATGGCTTCGTCCGATACAGGAGGTGCAGAACTTTGAGCAGTAATGTATACATATATATTCTGGTGATGGCGCTGGTGACATATTTGATCCGTATGCTTCCGCTTGCGTTGATCCGCAGGCAGATGAACAGTACGTTTGTAAAGTCGTTTTTGTATTATGTTCCGTATGCAACGTTGTCAGCGATGACTTTCCCGGCTATTTTGCATTCGACGGGAAGTTTGGCATCGGCAGTCATTGGCTTCGCAGTGGCAGTCTATCTGTCCTATAAGGAAAAAAGTATGATTACCGTGGCTTTATGCGCCTGCATGGTGGTATTTATCGCAGAGCGATTTATTTGATGGTATCTGATGGAGGAAAGGAAACAGAAGAAAAATGGAATTTGCAAAACGAATGAATTATTTTGGCGAAGGTGTCTTTGCCACTTTGATGAAAATGAAACAGGATAAGATAAGTAGGGGAGAAAGGGTGATTGATCTGAGTATCGGAGCCCCGAACATTCCACCGGCTGACCATATCCTGAAGGTAATGGCAGAGGAGGTTTTGAAAAAAGATAATTATATTTATGCCATCTCTGACACAAGGGAGCTTCATGAGGCAGTGGCGCAGTGGTACGACAGAAGATACGGCGTGACGCTGGATGCGGATACGGAAATTGTATCGTTGTTGGGCTCACAGGAAGGCTTGTCGCACATTGCGTTGTCTATTGCGGATTCTGGAGATGTGGTGCTTGTGCCGGACCCGTGTTATCCGGTATTTGCAGACGGGCCGAGAATTGCCGGGGCTGAGGTTCATTATATGCCTTTGAGGAAGGAAAAGGATTATCTGATTGATTTCGATGAGATTCCCGAGGAAATCGCCCGCAGAGCGAAATTAATGGTTGTCTCCTACCCGAACAATCCGACAACGGCTATGGCGCCGGACTGGTTTTATGATGAGCTGATTGCTTTTGCCAGAAAATACGACATCATTGTGCTTCATGACAATGCGTATAGTGAACTGGTATTTGACGGTGCTTCCTGCGGCAGTTTTCTGGCTCATGAAGGTGCAAAAGAAGTGGGAGTGGAGTTCAACTCACTGTCGAAGACTTACGGCCTTGCAGGGGCAAGAGTGGGCTTCTGCGTGGGAAATCCACAGGTGGTAAAGATGCTGACGCTGTTAAAGTCAAATATGGACTACGGAATGTTTCTTCCGATTCAGAAAGCGGCTATTGCAGCGATTACGGGAGACCAGTCCTGTGTAGCGGCGACGAGACAGGCTTACGAGAATCGCAGAAACAGTCTCTGCGACGGACTGATCAGTATTGGCTGGAAGGTAGACCGCTGTCCGGGAACGATGTTTGTCTGGGCGAAATTGCCGGAAGGCTATGAGAATTCCGTAGAATTTGTAAAATTGCTGTTAGACAAGGCCGGGGTAATCGTGACGCCGGGAAGTGCATTTGGCCCTTCCGGAGAAGGCTATGTGCGCATGGCACTGGTACAGGATGAGCCGGAAATCAGGGAGGCAATCGCCAATATTGAGAAGAGTGGAATCCTCGATCAATAGCGGGAAGGATTCGGCAATGGAATCGCTGAGGATTCCCGATTATTGTCCTGAAATGCAGGTATTGTAGGAATTATACATTTTTTTCAAAAAAAAATTAAAAAAAATAAAAAAACCTATTGACATCTGCCGCTGGTTGAGGTATTATAATCAAGCAAGCCGCACAGAGCGGCAGACAAAAAGAAACGCAGGAGTGGCGGAATTGGCAGACGCGCAGGCTTCAGGTGCCTGTGGTCGCAAGATCGTGTGGGTTCAAGTCCCATCTCCTGCACTTTTTTATTGCATAAGAAGTTGGAAACGTCCGAAGCAAAAAAGTTTCGGGCGTATTTTTGTGCCATTTTTGGATAAAGTGCACAAAAAAGAAAAAAATGTCATTGAAAAAATGTGAATAATTAGGTATAATAACAAGACATATAAATAATCTGGCATGATTCCTGCTCATGAGTGTGAATCATACCAAGGGGGAAAGGAAGATAAAATGAACGACAACAAAGAGTTCAAACCGTATATTCCGGCAGATAAGATTACTCCGGAATTTACAATCACATCTATTGTGATGGGAATTATCCTGGCTGTTGTATTTGGTGCAGCCAACGCCTATCTTGGTCTTCGTGTAGGTATGACGGTTTCTGCGTCAATTCCTGCCGCTGTTATTTCCATGGGTGTGATCCGGGTGATTATGAAGAAAAATTCAATCCTGGAAAGCAACATGGTTCAGACGATAGGTTCGGCCGGTGAGTCACTGGCAGCAGGTGCTATTTTTACAATGCCTGCACTGTTTCTCTGGGCAGAGGAAGGCCTGTGTGATATGCCAAGCCTTCTGGAGATTACTCTGATCGCACTTTGCGGCGGTATTCTCGGTGTCCTGTTTATGGTACCTTTGCGTAACGCATTGATTGTAAAAGAGCATGCAACACTGCTGTATCCGGAAGGAACTGCCTGTGCAGATGTTCTTCTTGCCGGAGAGGAAGGCGGTTCCAATGCGTCTACCGTATTTTCCGGTATGGGATTTGCTGCGCTTTTTAAGTTCCTGGTAGATGGAGTCAAAATGATTCCTGCCGACGTTGCAGCAGCATTCAAATCTTTCAAAGGTGAGATTGGTATGGAAGTATATCCGGCGCTTCTCGGTGTTGGATACATTGTTGGACCGCAGGTTGCTTCCTATATGTTTGTAGGTTCTCTGGTAGGCTGGATGGTCATCATCCCGCTGATCTGCCTGTTTGGACCGGATATTTCGATGTATCCTGCAGCAGAGGGCGTGACAATCGCGCAGTTATATGCCGATGGAGGCGCAGCTGCAATCTGGAGCACTTATGTAAAATATATCGGCGCGGGAGCGATTGCCACAGGAGGTATCATCTCCCTGATCAAATCACTGCCTCTGATCATTACGACATTCCGTGATTCCATGAAGAGCATGAAGGGCGGAAAAAACACAAGCACAGAGCGTACCGCACAGGATCTGCCGATGAATATGATTCTTGCAGGTATTGCTTTGATGATTATCATTATCTGGCTTGTTCCTGCAATTCCGGTAAATTTCCTTGGTGCAGTGATTATCGTAGTATTTGGTTTCTTCTTTGCCACGGTATCCTCCCGTATGGTTGGTCTGATCGGAAGTTCCAACAACCCGGTTTCCGGTATGGCGATTGCGACACTTTTAATTGCGACTTTTGCAATCAAAGCTTCGGGTGATACAGGAATCACAGGTATGACAGGAGCGATTGCTATCGGTTCTGTTATCTGTATCGTGGCAGCGATTGCCGGTGATACTTCCCAGGACTTAAAGACTGGATTTTTGCTCGGTGCAACACCGAAGAAACAGCAGGTTGGTGAGCTGATCGGTATTATCGCGGCCGGCCTTGCAATCGGCGGCGTTCTGTATCTGCTGAATGCTGCATGGGGATACGGCGGTGCAGAAGTACCGGCTCCTCAGGCAACACTGATGAAGATGATCGTAGAAGGTATCATGGGCGGAAAACTTCCATGGACTCTGGTATTTGTAGGAGTATTCCTTGCACTTGGTCTGGAGATTCTGAGAGTACCGGTTATGCCGTTTGCGATTGGTCTGTATCTGCCGATTTATCTGAATGCAACCATTATGATCGGTGGTGTGGTTCGTCTTCTGATGGACAAACGCAAAAATGTGGATGAGAAGACAAAAGAACGTCAGGCTACGGATGGAACACTGTATTGTGCCGGTATGATTGCCGGAGAAGGACTTGTAGGTATTGCTCTTGCGATTCTGGCTGTTGCCGGTATCAACATGGATTTATCCGGTTCTATCAACCTCGGCAACCTCGGCGGTGTCGCTTTGATGGTTGTGATGATTCTCAGTCTGTTAAAATTCTCCGTATGGAAGAAGAATAAAGCATAATGAAAAAAAAGAAAAACAAACAGGCACAGATCAATTATCTGGATCTGATACCACAGCGTGCCGAAGGAATGGGATGGCACAGAGACAGGAAGGATTGTGTCGTTCTGGAAGTGAAAAACACAGGGCTGTT
>JALFVM010000082.1 GCA_022787145.1 Lachnospiraceae bacterium
TGCCTTGACAGAGTAGTATGTGTCATTTCAACAGGCATCCTCCGTTGCAGTTCATTAAACCGGATAGGCGCTTCTTGGGATAGAATATATAAGATATACATTGACCATTTTCCAGTCAGAACCTTTTGAGAAGTTACATATGGACATACTCCAAACAATTCTTTCTTTGCCATAACGGTATCCTTTCTGATAGTGGTATCATAAAATATCGTACTTGTGATTTTACACTTACGATTATATAATGTCAGTATACTTGAGATCGACATTTAAGTCAATAAAATGAAATCAATCAGAAAGGAAATGATCATTATGAAAGAAGTTTATGAATTTTTAAAGAATTGTGGTACGTTTTATCTTGCAACGGAGGAGAATGGACAGCCTCATGTCCGCCCCTTTGGCGCAGTATGTGAGTTTGAAGGAAAATTATATATTGTAACAAACAATCAGAAAAAGGTATATCAGCAAATGATGGAAAATGGAAAAGTGGAAATTTGCGGTATGAACAAGGGGAAATGGATACGTGTAGAGGGAACCGTAAAAGAGGACTTGCGCCGTGAAGCAAGAGTTGCTATGATGGAGGAGAATACTGCTGCGCTTAGCAGTATGTATACTGTGGATGATAGCTTGATGACGGTATTGTATTTTGAGAATGGAACGGCAACGATTTATTCATTTACAGAAGACCCAAAAGTTATTACATTGTAATGTCACAGCCATTTGAAGGTATGTTTCAGATTGCAGTAGAAAATAAAGAATTATAAATACAAGGGGCCAAAAGATGAAGGTAAATACAAAAGAAATGAAATGGATCAGAGAACCAAAACAATATGAGGTTACCGAGGATAAGGTGGAAATAATTACAGAACCGCATACAGATCTTTGGCAGAGAACCTATTATCATTTTAGAAATGATAATGCACCAGTTCTTCAGTTGGAAACAGGGGAACAGTTTTTTTCATTTGTTGTAAAGACTGATTTTGACACGAAGGTTCGCTATGACCAGAGCGGTATCGTAATGTATCTTGACAGTGACAACTGGTTAAAAGCATCTATGGAATTTGAAAATGATCAGATTCAGAGACTTGGAAGCGTAGTAACAAATAACGGCTACTCTGACTGGTCATCTGTTGATGTTGATGCATCTGTTAAATCGATATGGTTCAGATTCAGCCGCAGAGAAGATGATTTTTGTATTGAAAATTCTGTAGATGGCGTGAATTTCAAACAGATGAGAATCTGCCATATGTTTCATGCAAAAGAGAAAATCAACTTTGGTATTTATGCATGTAGTGCTGAAGATTCATCATTCAAAGCAACATTCACTGATATGGAGATCACGGAATGTAAATGGCTTGCTCATGATGGACAGTCTCCTGATGAAGAAATATAAATCATGGTTGGATGTCTTTCGAGGGTCAGACCCCAATGTTTATCAGGCAATCACAGAAGAACTGAATGCAAAACCGGGGGAAACAGTATTTTTTCCCGGCGGCTCCGGGAGCTTCGGGCAAATGGCTGTGCCGATTGCAAAGTCTTTAGGGCTTCGTGTCATTGTATCGGGAAATTCCAGAGCAAAGGATGTCATTCTTTCCGCTGGAGCTGACCAATATATCGAATATACCAAAGAAGACTATTGGAAGATTTTGTCAGATGTAGATTACGTAATTGATGCACTGGGTGAAAAAGAATTTTCCCGAGAATTGTCCGTACTGAAAAAAGGAGGTATCCTGATCAGTCTACGCACTGGGCCGAACAAGGCCTTTGCACAGAAAAACAGGTTTTCCTTTGCCAAGAGGACGCTGTTTGCACTGGCAGGTTCCAAATATGATAAGCAGGCAAGGCGGCAGGGCAAGGAATATCGTTTCCTTTTTGTGCGTGCAGATGGGATACAATTGGAGAAAATCACCCGCATTGTTGAAACAGAGCATATTGTTCCACAGATTGATCACCGTATTTTTGATATTTCTTTGATCAACGATGCAATGAAATTGGTAGCCAAAGGACATACAAACGGGAAAGTGATTATCCGATTTTCATGAATATTTAACCGGACTTCTTGTGAGGAAGGCATGAAATTGAGATGGGACGAGGGACGGTTCTGTGTCTGGAATATTCCGGGCACAGAACCGTTTTCTTGTCCCAATTTTGTGTTTTGTCTCATTTTATTCTTTTATAGAGTAAAAAAGCAAAATAGGATTGAAGGTTGTTAAAAGAGTATGGTAAAATTTATAAAAATATACAATTCTGATTTTAATTTATATAGAAAGAGAATCAACTTATACTTTTAGAACAATCAGCAAAAGTCAGCATCGTATGGGGGAAAGTACAGGTCATGGGCAGTTTTGGAAACATGGAAGTCATGCAGAATATCCTGCGTGATTCTGAAATTGGATTGTGGTGCGTGGAGATTGAGAAAGGAAAAGCACCAAGAATGTATGTCGACGATACTTTTTGTGAAATACAGGGGATGGAACATTCTCTTTCGCCGGAGGAAAATTATGTGTTCTGGTATGAAAGAATTGAGCCGTCTGATTTAAAAATAGTGGATGAGACTGTGAAAAAAATGGCGCAGAATACGCATGCCGAAGTACAGTATTTCTGGAATCATCCAACAAAGGGAAGAATTCGTGTGCACTGTGGGGGAACACGGGATACTGCATATAAAGACGGAATCCGTATTCAGGGAACACATCAGGATATCAGCGGAATCAACCGAGAACTGACCCAGGTGAATGAAAGAAATCAGACGATTTTGAATGCAATTCCTGTTGGAGTTGCTGTGATACGATACGACCCGGATGGACATACGGAGCCGGAATTTATTTCAGAAGGATTTGCTTCGCTGATCGGTATGAGCAGGCAGGAAGCATGGAAATTATATGGAACGGATGCGATGTTTGGTGTTCATCCGGATGATAAAGAAAAACTTCAGAGAAAATTAAATAATTTTTTTTGCGGCACAGAAGAAACAATCTCTCTTGTATATCGTCTGTCCTATGGAAATGATGGATATATTACCGTGAAAAATAACTTCACGCTGATGCAGAGTGAAGATGGTGTCAAACGTGGATATGCTGTTTATCAGGATATGACGCAGGAATTGAAAGAGCGTGAAAGGCTTCGTCAGCAATATCAAGAGCGCATGATACAGCATTATTGTATAGAAGGTCCGAATGTACTGGTTGTTGGTCATTGCAATGTCAACAAGAATCGAGTTGTGAAGATGGTGGATTATACGAAAAATGGCATGTGGAAACACCTGAGCCTGGAACGTGAGACATTTATTCAGGGACTTTCTATGCTGATTGAAGATGCCAAGGAACGAAAAGCATTTTTGGAGCAATATTCGAATCATGCGCTTCTTTGTGCATATGAACAGGGGCAAATGGAGCTGGTACAAAATGTTTTTTTACGACCTCTGAATGAAGAGCATGGATGTTATGCACAGGTGAAGGTGAATCTGGTGGAAGAACCGGATACGAAAGATATCCTGGGTATTTTGACGATTATGGATGTGACAGAGCAAATGATTAGGGAACGCATGACACAGAATCAGATTGCGGACAGTTCTGCCTTGATTATTGACGTAGATTTGTATCAGGACAGACGTGCGGTGGTAAATGGAGGAAAGCAGCAGGAGACGCCAACATGGAAAGATGGGTATTCAAGCTATATTCAGGATGTTTTTTTGAAAAGAATAGCGCAGCGTGACAGAGATTACGTTGAGCGAATGATTCAACCGGAATATATGTGCAGACGTCTGAGAGAAAACGGGACATATGATATTTCCTATACTCTGTCAGAGGCAGGAACAGATGGTGAAAGCTTGGTCATGAATCTGTCGGTGCAGGAGGCGGATCTTCGCCTTGGAAGAGTGTGGCTTGTGATTCGAAATATTACCGACTCTATGCAGGAGCAGAAAAAACTTTTAAATGTCATTGCCCATACCTTTGATAAATTGTTGCTTGTGGACAGTACAACGAAGCATTTTAAGGAATATACTGTTGAGACGATTCGGGAAAATATGATGCCGTTTGAATCGGATGAGTACGAAGCGTATATAAAATGGCAGGAACGAAAATATGACGCTGGAGAGGACGGCGAGACACTGACGCAGAAACTGGAATTTTCGCAGATGATTTCCAGACTCACAGAGTATTCGCTTGGATATGATTTTGTACTTCCCTACCATGGAAATCATGATGTGGAATACAGACAGTTCAGCGTGCTTTGGGGAGACAGCAATCACGGTACAATCTGTATTGTCCGGGCAGATGTGACGGAAATGGTGGAGAAGGAGCAAAAAAGCCGTGAGGCACTAAAACAGGCTTTAGCTATGGCAGAACGTGCGAATGAGGCGAAGAGTACTTTTTTATTTAACATGTCCCATGACATCCGTACTCCGATGAATGCCATTATCGGTTTTACGGAGCTGGCAGAAAAATATATCGATGATACAGAGGCGGTAAAACGATATCACAGTAAGATTAAGCGCTCCAGTGATATACTGATGAAAATCATCAATGATATATTGGATTTGGCGCGTATTGAGAGTGGAAAGACAAGGCTGGAGCCGAAAGCGACAGACATTCGGCAGGAAACAGAGCAGATCCACGATATGTTTTCTGTGAGTATGCAGCTGGCGGGGCTTTCTTTTCAGGTGGATTTTGATGTCAAAAATCCAATTGTCTGGTGTGACAGCCTTCGCATCAACCAGATTATCATGAATCTTTTGAGTAATGCACAAAAATTCACACTACGAAACGGAAAAGTATTTTTGGAAGTCCGTCAGTTGGATGATGTGAAAAATGGGAAAGCTGATTATGAAATTGTGGTAAAAGATAACGGAATTGGCATGCAGGAGGAGTTTCAGCAGCATATTTTTGATGCCTTTGAGCGGGAACGAACCTCGACGGTGACCGGAATACAGGGAACAGGTCTTGGACTTTGCATCGTTAAGAAGCTTGTTGACATGATGCAGGGAAGTATTCAGGTGGAGAGCAAACCGGACATCGGTACAAAGATTACGGTAAATCTGAGATTTCAGGTGCTTGAAGAAGGTGTGCTGAAAAGCAAGAAAGAACCAGGAAAAAATTTTGATTTTACAGGAAAAAGAATTCTTTTGGTGGAAGATAATGAATTGAACCGGGAAATTGTATATGAAATCTTAAACGAAAAAGGAATTCTTGTAGATCAGGCGGAAGATGGAGCTGAAGCAGTAGAGAAAGCAGCATGTAAAGAAGCAGGCTCTTATGATCTGATTTTGATGGATATTCAGATGCCTGTGATGGATGGCTATGAAGCGACAAGAAAAATTCGTGCGCTACCCGATGCAAGGCTTTCCCAGGTGCCGATTATTGCGATGACTGCCAATGCATTTGATGAGGACCGCAAAAAATGTCTGGATGCCGGGATGAATGGACATATTGGAAAACCGATTGATGTAGAGCGGCTGTTTCAGACACTGGCAGATGTGATGACCAGTGTTCTATCTCCCCTCTGAAAATTGTGTTTATGACAACGCTTTGGCCCGCCACGGCATATGCGGCAGAGTCAGAAACAAAGAAGAAAGTTCCCCAGAAAACCATGAGTAGATTGTTGAAGATGTAAACATTTCCATATTCCGTAGTGGACAAATCACAATTTTTCTAACAGTTTTTCTGATTTAGGTAATCAATATATTCTTCGCCCCACTCACCAAGAGCATCGAGAACTTTCTCGAATTTTTTTCCTATGTTGGTCAATGAATACTCTACCTTTGGAGGAATCTGGGAATATTCAA
>JALFVM010000024.1 GCA_022787145.1 Lachnospiraceae bacterium
TGTATGTCAGCCTACTGCATCTTTGTGCGGAAGCTGACGGATAAATGCGGAATGGAATACAATTGTGGGGATGGACTGCTGGCATTTTTTGGAATGTATGTGTTTGATGAGTGAGGATGGATAAAGGAGACGTCGGCAGGATGAAAGATAAACGATTTCAGTGGGTTTCATTTTATACGGAATTTGCCACAAAGCTATTGGTGTACAAAAATGAGAGAGCTTTGCTTATTCAGAAAATTAAAAAGGTTTATGAAGATATTCATCTAAAATTTCCGAAGCTTGAGAGTGATAATCATCCCATAGATATAGATCCGTTTACGGTGTATGGATTGTTTAATAAGGGAATCAGTAATGGTAATCGGATTGCAATCCTTGGAGGAATGAAAGATGAATTTGGAATCCAGGCAGACATTCCGGATAGTTTTGAAGGAATTCCCGTACTGAATAATCTTAGGGCAACATTTTATTTCTTTAAAGAAGATCGAGGAAAACAGGATATAGACAATCTGTGGAGAGTATTTGAGACTGCGCTTGCTTTGGCACATAAAAATTCTGCACAGAATAGAAAAATGTTCTCTGAGGCTTATGATACGGTTCTGGGACAGATGGGAATCCGGTGGAATATAACAATGGGCCTTTACTGGATATGTCCGGATACCTTTATCAATCTGGATTCGCGCAACCGCTGGTATATTTCCGATACCAGGAATATGCCGACTGCTTTTGTAGATGAAGTGGTGCCTCTTTTGGAAACTGTTCCTGTGGCAGCAGATTATCTGCGTATTTGCGACGCATGTAAAAATGCGTTGATAAACGGGGATTATGAATATAAGAATTTTGCTGAACTTTCTTATTATGCGTGGGTGGTATCGGAACGTGTAAACGAGGAAAACCGTGTCAAAAGTCGGATGAATGATACAGATGCATTGTCAGACAGTAATATTGATACTGTGAGATACTGGATCTATGCGCCCGGGGATGGGGCATGCAAATGGGAGGAGTTTTACAAGGCTGGTATCATCGCAATCGGATGGGGAGAAATCGGTGATCTCAAAAATTTTGACAGTAAAGAAGAAATGAAGGTCAGGATGAAAGAGATTCTGGGTTCGGAATACAGTTACAAAAATGTGGCACATGCTACCTGGCAGTTTGCGAATGAAATGAAACCGGGAGATATCGTTTTTGCTAAAAAGGGAATGCATACGATCCTAGGACGCGGCGTAGTTGTCTCTGCTTATGAATATGATGAAAATATGGCAGACGGCTATAATAATATTCGGCGGATCCAATGGACACATAAAGGAGAATGGCCACACCCGGGTCAGGCCGTCATGAAAACACTTACGGACATCACTGCTTATACAGAATATGTGGAAAAACTGAAAGCTCTCTTTGAGACATCTGATACAGAAGATGATAAAGAAGAAGAGATTATTTATCCGCCATACAGTGCCGATGATTTTCTGAAAGAAGTATTCATGGATAAATCGGATTATGATATGATGGCAGCTGTTTTGAAAAATAAGAAAAATATTATTCTGCAAGGTGCACCGGGAGTCGGTAAAACATATGCGGCAAAACGATTGGCCTATTCGATCATGGGAGTAAAAGATAAAGAACGGGTGATGATGGTGCAGTTTCATCAAAGCTATTCCTATGAGGACTTTGTTATGGGGTTCCGCCCTTCAACAAACGGATTTGAGCTGCGCAAAGGGGCGTTTTATAATTTTTGTAAAAAAGCGGAAATTGACAGTGACAATGATTATTTCTTTATTATTGACGAAATTAACCGGGGAAATTTGAGTAAAATATTCGGAGAGCTTTTTATGCTCATCGAAAATGATAAACGGGGTATTGAACTTCAGCTTTTGTATTCGGATGAAAAATTTTCCGTACCGAAGAATGTATATCTTATAGGTATGATGAATACTGCGGATCGAAGTCTGGCCATGCTGGATTACGCCCTCCGCAGAAGATTTGCTTTTATTGAAATGAAGCCCGGCTTTGAAACGGAAGGCTTTCGTACCTACCGCATGGAACTGGACAGCTTGAGATTTGATCGCTTGATCGATAGGGTGGAAAAACTGAATCAGATAATTGCCGAGGACGAAACTCTCGGAGAGGGATTTATGATCGGTCACAGCTATTTCTGTAATCTGACTCCGGAAACAGTAGAAAAAGCTCTGTCAGGGATTGTAGAGTATGAGTTGTGTCCACTTCTGAAGGAGTATTGGTTTGATGAACTGACAAAGGTGAAAGATTGGACTGAAAATCTGAGAGGTGCGATTCGGTGATAGCGATAAAAAATATTTATTACATGCTATCTTATGCTTTTCAGGTGCTGCGCGAGCAGGGGTATAAAAGTATAGCGACGGAGGAATTTGACAATACAGCAGAGCTTTGTGCCGCCATATTGTCACGGGGAATTTCCATACAGATAAAGAGAGGACTTGGAAGAGAGTATCTT
>JALFVM010000032.1 GCA_022787145.1 Lachnospiraceae bacterium
TTTTCGAGCATAGCGATTGCTCGCGACGCACTGTTTGAGCACTGCGTGCGAGTTTGCGTCAAGAGCAATCTATAAGCGGCGCAGAAAAAGCAAGAAAATCGACATGCCTGCGCTGGGATATCCCTCTCGGATGAAAGGCGGGCATGAAAAAACTCCGGAAGTAATCCCCCAACCTCTGCCGGTGGAAAGTGCTCCGTTGACCAGGAAAGTGGTGCACATACGAGGATGCGTGAAATAAAAAATAAGGGCAGAAAAATATTTGAGAATATTGTAACCAAACAGCAGACGTAGTATAATGTCAGCGGGTATGCTTTGGGCATATCCGCTTTTGTAATGTGGAAAAAGGAGAAGCTTATGAACTGTAAGAAAGAAGATATGCTGCTGTATGCAGTGACAGATAGAAGCTGGCTGAATGGGGAATCTCTGTACAGTCAGGTGGAGAATGCTTTGAAGGGCGGAGTGACGTTTGTTCAGCTTCGTGAGAAGAATCTCGATCAGGAACATTTTCTGGAAGAGGCAAAAGAAATCAAAGAGCTTTGCAGAAAGTATCACGTTCCGTTTGTAATCAATGACAACGTGGAGATTGCCGCTGCGATTGATGCGGATGGCGTTCATGTGGGACAAAGTGACATGGAAGCTGGGGATGTGCGTGCAAAGCTCGGCAAAAATAAAATCATCGGTGTGACGGCAAAGACGGTAGAGCAGGCACTGCTGGCAGAGAAAAGAGGCGCAGATTATCTTGGCGTGGGAGCTGTTTTTCACACAGGTTCCAAGGCAGATGCGAAAGAAATCAGCCATGAGACGTTCAAAGAAATCTGTGCAGCAGTCAAGATCCCTGTGGTGGCAATCGGGGGAATCAGCAAAGACAATGTGATGCAGCTTGCGGGCTATGGAATGGACGGAATTGCTGTCATCAGCGGCATTTTTGCACAGCCGGATATAGAGGAGGCTGCACGAAACCTTAAAAAGCTGACAATCGAAATGCTATCTTATTAGGACACTGGGAAAATAATCTTTTTGATTTTTATCTGATAAAAGATTTTTTCAGCGGCAGATTGGGGGCACCACCTTCGGCCGCTTTAGAAAATTAATGCGAAAGCGAGGAAAAAGAAATGAAAACAGCATTAACAATCGCTGGAAGTGACTCCAGCGGAGGCGCCGGCATCCAGGCAGATATCAAGACAATGATCACAAATGGCGTGTATGCCATGAGCGCAATCACTGCATTGACTGCACAGAACACAACCGGCGTAACAGGAATCATGGAGGTAACTCCAGAATTTTTAGGAGAACAGTTGGATGATATTTTTACCGATATCTATCCGGATGCAGTCAAAATTGGTATGGTAGCGTCCAGCCCATTGATTGAAAAAATTGCAGAAAAGCTGAAACAGTATGAGGCAAAAAACATCGTAGTAGACCCTGTGATGGTGGCAACGAGCGGATCGAAGCTCATCAGTGATGAGGCGATTGCGACTTTGAAGGAGCATCTGTTTCCACTGGCGTGTGTGCTGACACCGAATATTCCGGAGGCAGAGGTTTTGTCCGGCATGTCTGTCAAATCCGAGGAAGATATGATTGCAGCGGCGAAAGCCATCGGTGATGCGTACCACTGTGCCGTTTTGTGTAAAGGGGGACATCAGTTAAACGATGCGAACGACCTTCTCTATCGTGACGGAGAAATCAAATGGTTCCGTGGAACGAGAATTGACAATCCAAACACACATGGAACCGGCTGTACACTCTCGAGTGCGATTGCTTCCAATCTGGCAAAAGGCTTTTCTCTGGATACTTCTGTGGAGAGAGCGAAAGCATACATATCCGGTGCACTGGCTGCGATGCTTGATCTTGGCAGGGGAAGCGGGCCGATGAATCATGGATTTGACATCAGCGGCGAGTACGCAAAGGAGGTACAGTGATGGAGACGAAACGTACCTCTATTTTTGAGAATGGGCTGATCTGGTTCGGTGCCGGTGTCTCGATTGCAGAGATTCTGACGGGAACATATCTGGCGCCGCTCGGTTTTTCCAAAGGCCTTATGGCGATTATTCTGGGACATATCATCGGCTGTCTGATGCTCTTTCTGGCAGGTGTGATTGGCGGAAAAGCACGAAGAAGTGCTATGGAAACGGTAAAAATGAGTTTTGGACAGAAAGGAAGCCTTCTCTTTTCTGTGTTGAATGTACTGCAGCTGGTAGGGTGGACAGCCATTATGATTTATGATGGCGCCCTGGCAGCCGACGGTGTCGTGACAGCGGGAAGATGGATCTGGTGTCTTGTGATTGGCGCTTTGATTATTCTGTGGATTATGATTGGCATTACGAATCTGGGAAAAGTCAATGTGTTTGCGATGACAGCGCTGTTTATTCTGACGCTGATTTTGTGCAAAGTCATTTTCTTCAACGGCGGAGTTGTCGGCATGGCGGCAGATGACAGCATGACGTTTGGCGCAGCAGTCGAGTTGTCCGTTGCGATGCCACTGTCCTGGCTGCCACTGATCAGTGATTACACAAGAGAGGCAAAAGAGCCTGTGAAAGCAACCGCAGCCAGTGCCATTGTTTATGGCGTGGTCAGCTCCTGGATGTACGTCATCGGTATGGGTGCTGCGATTTATACAGGCGAGTATGACATTGCTCAGATTATGCTCAAAGCAGGTCTTGGTATCGTGGGTCTTCTGATTATCATTTTCTCTACGGTTACGACAACGTTTCTGGATGCCTGGTCTGCCGGTATTTCCAGTGAGTCTATTGTGGCAAAACTCAAAGGAAAACATGTGGCCGTGGCAGTGACTGTGATTGGTACGATTGCAGCGATTATATATCCGATGGATAACATTACGGATTTCCTGTATCTGATCGGTTCGGTGTTTGCACCGATGATCGCGATTCAGATTGCAGACTTCTTTATCCTGAAGAAGGATACAAGTGAGCGTGAGGTAAATGTTGCAAATCTAGTTGTCTGGGTGGTTGGATTTGTGGCGTATCGCTATCTGATGAACGTGGATATTCCGATTGGAAATACGCTTCCTGATATGGTGATTACCATCGTATTGTGCATCATCGTTTCCACACTGACAGGGAAAAATCCTGCTGAGAAAACAAAGAAATAATGCAAAGATAACAGAGAATACTGTGAAAAATGACGTATTCTCTGTTTTTTTATGCGAAAAAAATTGTGAAAAAATGAACGAAAAAAAACTTGAATCTTTAAAATGAAAGGACTATGATAATAAACAAAAAAACGATGTGTATTTTATACAAAAAACATCGCTTCTATTTGTCTATTTCTAACAAATCCTATGATTTGCCGGAATGAGAGGAAAGGAGGTAGAACTATGGAGAATCTGTCACAAGAACTGCTGGAAGGATTGAATTGTGAAACTGTATTTACAATTCCTGTTTTTGGTGGAATTCCTGTTTCGGAATCTGTAGTAGTCACCTGGATTATCATGGCTGTTATGACCATACTTTCCATCTGTCTGATACAGAACCTGAAAGTGGAGAATCCCGGAAAAAAGCAGCTGGTTCTTGAGTCAGCACTTGCTACGGTCAACCATTTCTTTGAAGATATTCTCGGAGAAAACGGAAAGCAGTATATTCCGTATCTGGTGAGCACGGCAATCTATATCGCCATATCAAATCTAATTGGTTATTTTGGATTGAAGCCCCCCACAAAAGATCTGAATGTAACGGCTGCACTGGCTTTGATGAGTATCTTTTTGATTGAGTACAGTGGATTCCATCAGAAAGGATGCAAAAAATGGCTGAAAAGCTTTGCAGAACCGGCGCCGATTATGGTACCGATGAACATACTGGAAATTGCCATTCGTCCATTGTCGCTTTGCATGCGACTGTTTGGTAACGTCCTTGGATCTTATGTAGTCATGAAATTAATCGAAATCATCTGTCCGCTGATTATTCCACTTCCGTTCAGTTTGTATTTCGATTTGTTTGATGGTTTGATTCAGACCTTTGTATTTGTATTTTTGACTGCCTTGTTTATCAAGGAATCAGTCGAAACAGAGTAACACAAAAAATTATTATGATTACAGTGTCAAAAGGTATTCTCCACGTCATGCTTGCATGTAAGTGGAGGTATACCTTATTGACCCGCCCCACATGAGCAAGAAGTGGGGCGGGGGCCCCATGGATTGCGAATGCGGGGCAGGATTGTGGAAGTGCGTAGCACGAAACAATCCGTAATCAAGGTTTTGACACCTAAATCATTATTATGAAAAGATGAAAAAACAGGAGGAAAACATTATGACAACACTTATCGCAATTGGAGCAGGTATCGCAGTATTGACAGGTATCGGAGCAGGTATCGGAATCGGTATAGCAACGGGAAAAGCAACGGATGCAATCGCAAGACAGCCGGAGGCAGAGAGCAAGATTTCCAAATCCTTACTTCTCGGATGTGCGCTGGCAGAGGCAACCGCGATTTATGGTTTCGTTATTGCGCTGCTGATCATCATTATGTTGAAATAAAAAAATAAGCAGGAAAGGCAGGTAACCGAAATGGTAAGTATTGACATCAATCTTGTCTTCACGATTATTAACCTGATTGTTTTCTATCTTCTTATGAAAAAATTCCTGATTGCTCCGATTAACGGGATTATGGAAAAAAGAGAGCATATGATTGAGCAGCAGATGGAGCAGGCGCGTCAGACACAGGCGGATGCCGCTTCGTTAAAAGAAGAATATAAGGAGGCGCTCAGAGGCGCACAGGCAGAGAGTGCCCAGATGATAGAAAATGCCAGGGAAAATGCCAAAAAGGAATACGATCGTATTTTGGAGGATGCCAGCAAAAAATCTGCCAAAATGCTGGAGGATTCCAGAAAAACAATAGAAAGAGAACGCGAGCAGACCTTGCAGGATATGCAGTCTCAGATTGCACAGCTTGCTATCGCTGCTGTCGGGAAAGTGCTTCCGGGAGAAATCACCCAGGAGGACAACAACCGATATTACGAACGTTTTCTGAAGGAAGCAGGTGAGACTGGTGAAGCAGGCAGCCATTAATTATGCAAAGGCTTTGTTTGAAACGGGAATTGCACAGAGTATTGTAAAACAGGCAGAAGAGATTTACAGTCAGTCCCCGCAGCTTCCGATGATACTAGAAAGTCCTGTCGTGGATTATGAAAAAAAAGCAAGGACAATTGAGCGGATCTTTCCCGCAGAAATATGGAATTTTTTAAAACTGGTTTGTTATAACAGAAAAGCAGCTTATCTGAAAGAGATGTTTCAGGCGTATGACAGCCTGAAAAAGGAAGAGCAGTCCATTTTGACAGCGACACTTTTTTATGTGACAAAGCCGGAAGATACTTATATAGAACAGATGAAAGAATTTTTGCGCAGAAAATACCAGCGGGACAAGGTGGAGCTTTTGCTGGTGCAGGATACCAGTCTGATGGGTGGTTTTTTGCTGCAGGCAGGAAATCAGCAGTATGACAACAGTGTCCGCGGTGCATTGCAGCAGCTGCAGCAGAAATTCATGTGAAAAACGTATGCGGAGGTGAGAAAGTGAGTGTGATTAGTTCGGATGAAATTATATCCATTTTAAAAGAAGAAATCGATAATTTTGATATGGTAACCAAAGAACAGGAGACAGGAACGGTCATTTCCGTTGGAGACGGCATTGCGACTGTTTATGGAATTGACCATGCCATGTACGGAGAAATTGTGATATTTGAGAATGGTGTTAAGGGAATGGTGCAGGATATCCGCAAAAATGAGATTGGATGTATCGTATTCGGAAAAGACACAGGAATCCATGAAGGCACAAAAGTAACACGTACAAAACGGCAGGCTGGTATTTCTGTCAGTGAGGCCTGTCTTGGAAGAGTTCTGGACTCTCTCGGAGCACCGATTGACGGAAAAGGTTCGATTCCGGAAGGAGAGTATCGGCCGATTGAAAATCCGGCACCGAGTATTGTGGAAAGAAAGTCTGTCAGCGTCCCGTTGGAGACTGGAATTCTTGCAATTGATTCCATGTTTCCGATTGGACGTGGACAGCGAGAATTGATCATCGGTGACAGACAGACCGGTAAGACATCGATTGCCACAGACACGATTTTGAATCAGAAAGGCAAAGATGTGATCTGTGTATACGTTGCCATCGGTCAGAAAGCCTCTACCGTGGCAAGAATCGTATCCACATTTACGAAAAATGATGCCATGGATTACACGGTTGTGATTGCTTCTATGGCGAGTGATCCGGCTTCTTTGCAGTATGTGGCTCCTTATGCGGGAACTGCGATTGCAGAATACTTTATGAGCAAAGGAAAAGACGTACTGATTGTTTACGATGATTTGTCAAAGCATGCAGTTGCCTATCGTGCACTGTCTCTGCTTCTGGAGCGTTCACCAGGACGAGAGGCATACCCTGGAGATGTCTTTTATCTGCATTCCAGACTGCTGGAGCGTTCCAGTCGTTTGAACGAGGCTGCAGGCGGCGGTTCCATCACTGCACTCCCGATCATTGAGACACAGGATGGAGATGTGTCAGCCTACATTCCAACCAATGTCATTTCTATTACAGATGGTCAGATTTTCCTGGAAAGTGATTTGTTTTTCTCTGGTATGCGTCCGGCGGTAAATGTGGGTCTGTCGGTATCGCGTGTCGGTGGTGCGGCACAGACCAAGGCGATGAAAAAAGCAGCAGGAAGCATTCGTATTGATCTGGCGCAGTATCGTGAGATGGAAGTATTTACCCAGTTCAGTTCCGATTTGGATGATACGACAAAAGAGCAGCTTGCATATGGAAAAGGATTGATGGAACTTTTAAAGCAGCCTCTCGGACATCCGCTCAGTCTGAGCGAGCAAGTCCTGACGCTGGTGCTTGCGACGAACAAGGTTATGCTGGACGTAGAAGTGAAGAAAATCAAACAGTTCCAGAAAGGAATTCTGGAGTTCTTCCAGACAGAACATACAGAAATCGTCAAGGAGATTGAAGAGACGAAACAGTTATCCGATGAGCTGAAGGAGAAGATTCTGAAGGCTGCTGAAGAGTACAAGAGCAGGTGTTAACGTATGGAAAATATGAAGGAAATCCAAAACCGAATCAGAAGTGTAAAGGACACCATGAAAATTACAAATGCCATGTACATGATTTCCAGCACAAAACTGCAGAAGGCTAAAAAGACATTACAGGATGCAGAGCCGTATTTTTATACGTTGCAAAATACGATTCAGAGAATTTTGCGCCATGTTCCTGATTTGGAAAACCCGTATTTTGATGTGCGAACCCATATCAAAAAAGGAATGCGCCAGGTTGGCTTTCTGGTAATCACCGGTGATAAAGGACTGGCAGGTGCCTACAATCAGAATGTATTTAAGCTGGCCGAAGAAGAGATGGATAAACGTGTTTACACGAGACTGTATGTAGTCGGACAGCAGGGAATGCACTATTTTCCGAAGAAAGGACTGTTCATCGAAGAAAGCTTTCATTATACGGCACAAAATCCGACGATTGACAGAGCCAGAAAAATCGGAATGACTTTATTTGAGCAGTTTATCAATGGTGAGCTGGATGAAGTGTATGTCATTTATACCAGAATGATTAATTCCATGCAGATGGTGGCTGAGAAAAAACAGCTGCTTCCTCTGCACAGAGAAAATTTTATGGAAGATTCTGCGATGAGTGAGGAAATGCGTAAATACATCCGTGAACATCAGTCCAAGCCATTTCCAATGTTTCCGTCACCGGAGGCAGTGATGAATACGGTCATTCCCAATTATTTGATTGGATTCATTTATGGTGCACTCGTGGAGTCTTTTGCATCGGAGCAGAATTCCAGAGTTATGGCGATGGACACTGCGACAAGAAGTGCGAAGGATCTGATTCATGATTTGAATATCAAATACAACCGAGCGCGTCAGGCAAGCATTACCCAGGAAATTACAGAGATTGTGGGCGGTGCCAGAGCGCAGAAGGGAAAAGGTGAAAAATAGATGAATAAAGGAAAGATTATACAGGTGTTAGGTCCTGTTGTCGATGTGCAGTTTGAAAAGGGAGAACTGCCGGCGATTAAGGATGCCCTGTTTGTAGAAAATCAGGGAAAACGCTGTGTGATGGAAGTGGCACAGCACACAGGAAATAACATTGTACGCTGCATCATGCTATCTGCCAGTGAGGGACTTTCCAGAGATATGGAAGTCACTGCGACAGGAAAGGGAATCCAGGTTCCGGTTGGGGAAAAGACATTGGGAAGATTGTTTAATGTTCTGGGCGAAACGCTGGATGGAAAAGAAAATCTGGATCAGGAAGAGCACTGGGTCATCCACAGGGATCCGCCAAGTTTTGAGCAACAGAGCCCGGCAGTTGAGATGCTGGAGACTGGTATCAAAGTCATTGACCTTCTGGCTCCCTATGCAAAGGGCGGAAAAATTGGTCTGTTTGGAGGTGCCGGTGTCGGAAAAACGGTATTGATTCAGGAGCTGATTCGAAACATTGCCACAGAGCATGGTGGTTATTCAATTTTTACCGGCGTTGGAGAGCGTTCCCGTGAGGGCAACGATTTATGGTCAGAAATGACAGAATCCGGTGTCATCAACAAGACTGCCTTAGTGTTTGGACAGATGAATGAGCCGCCTGGTGCACGTATGCGTGTGGCAGAGACGGGACTTACGATGGCAGAGTATTTTAGAGATGTACAGCATCAGAATGTGCTGCTGTTTATTGATAACATTTTCCGTTTTACACAGGCTGGATCGGAGGTTTCCGCATTGCTTGGACGTATGCCTTCCGCCGTTGGTTACCAGCCTACACTGGCTACGGAAATGGGAGAACTGCAGGAGAGAATTGCTTCCACAAAAAATGGTTCTGTTACTTCGGTGCAGGCGGTTTATGTACCGGCCGATGATTTGACAGACCCGGCACCGGCAACTACCTTTGCACATCTGGATGCGACGACGGTATTGTCTCGAAAGATTGTGGAGCAGGGCATTTATCCGGCTGTGGATCCGCTCGAATCAAATTCCAGAATTCTGGAGCCAGACGTGGTAGGAGAGGAACATTACGAGACTGCCAGAAGAGTACAGGAGATTTTGCAGAAATACAAAGAGCTGCAGGATATCATTGCAATTCTTGGTATGGATGAATTGTCGGATGAAGATAAGACAACTGTTTATCGTGCACGTAAAGTGCAGAAGTTTTTGTCACAGCCATTCTTTGTTGCGGAAAACTTTACAGGTGTGAAGGGAAAATACGTACCGGTTCAGGAGACGATTCGCGGATTCAAGGCAATCGTGGATGGCGAGATGGATGAGTATCCGGAAAATGCATTTTTCAATGTGGGAACCATTGAGGATGTGAAGGAAAAAGCCAAATCCA
This sequence comes from Lachnospiraceae bacterium, assembly GCA_022787145.1. Classification (GTDB taxonomy): domain Bacteria; phylum Bacillota; class Clostridia; order Lachnospirales; family Lachnospiraceae; genus JALFVM01. The sequence goes on from JALFVM010000032.1 coordinate 9,331, forward strand.
TGCAGGATGTTCACTCGGGAAAGGAGTAATGTAGATGGGTAGTTTTTTTCTGGATGTACTTGCCAGTGACCGGAAATTTTTCCGTGGAAAAGTAAGTGCACTGGTGATTCCCTGTGAGGATGGTGAAAAAGAAATCCTGGCTCATCACGAGGATATGCTGATCGCAGTCACAAGCGGTGAGATGCGTGCACAGCTTGAGGATGGTCAGTGGACAAGGGCAATCTGCGGACCAGGTTTTGCACAGGTGGCAAACAACCGTGTAACCCTTCTCGTAGAAACAGCGCTTCGGCCGGAAGAGGTTGATATACAGAGAGCCAAGCGTGCAAAAGAAGAAGCGCAGGAACAGCTTCGCCAGAAGCAGAGTATTCAGGAGTACAATGCTTCTCAGGCTGCGTTGGCAAGAGCGTTAAGCAGGCTGAAGTATGGCGAAAAAAAATATCGGTAGTTTGTTTTATCATAATGATATAGAGAAAAAAGTCATTTGGCAGTCGGGGAAATCCGCCTGCTGAGTGGCTTTTTATTATGTGGTTTTGTTGAAATAAAAAATACAGAGTGTTATAGTATGATTACAGTGCCATTACGGCCCAGGGCGTACAATATTTGCGGGTGATTCGCTTTACCTATCTGTTTTTTGCGATCACGCAGATTCTGCTGGCAACACTTCGGACAGTCGAGGTGGTCAAGATTGCATTCGTGCTTTCAGTCATGACGTTCTTTGTAAACTGCGGTATCAATTATGTGCTGATTTTCGGGAATTTTGGTGCACCGCGGCTGGGAACTACAGGTGCGGCTATTGGAACACTGACGGCGAGAATTCTGGAGTGTGTCGTATTGATTTTCTATATTTCCAGAAAAGAAAAAAATCTGAATTTGAGCGATTACCTGCATTTTGACAGGATGCTGGCAAAAGATTATTTTAAACTGACCACACCAATGCTGTTTGTGCAGGGGCTTTGGGGCGTCAACACAGCATTGCAGACCGTGATTCTCGGACATATGACAACGGCAGCGATTGCGGCAAACAGTGCGGCATCCACGCTGTTTTTGATGGTCAAATCCACGGCTGTGGGAGCATCATCGACTGCTTCGGTTATCATCGGAAAGGCGGTCGGCGAGGGAGATATGGCAAAGGTAAAACGTTATTCCAACCGACTTCAGAAGATGTTTCTTGTGATTGGAATATGCTCCGATATTTTCCTGTTTTTCCTGAGAATTCCGGTGTTGAGCCTTTATAATCTGGAGCCGGAAACCATGAAAATGGCCAATACATTTCTGATTATTCTGAGTATTGTGGATGTGGGAATGTCTTATCAGATGCCAACAAACAGCGGGATTATCCGTGGGGGCGGAAATGCCATGTTTGTGGTGAAAATGGACCTGATCAGCATTTATCTGATTGTATTGCCCTTGTCTTTTTTTATGGCCTTTGTGGTGAAGGCATCTCCGGCAGTTGTGGTATGCTGCCTGAATGCAGATCAGATTTTCAAATGCGTACCTGCATTTTTGGAGTCGCATTACGGCAACTGGGTACGTAAACTGACGAGAGAGTAAGAGGAGATCCAAGAGAGTGGGGATTGAAAAAAGAAAGGGGAATGTAACTTGAAAAAAACAACACAAAAAGAAGCAAATTTGGGTCAGGATCCGGTAGGAAGTCTGCTGTTTCGACTCGCACTTCCATCGATTCTGGCACAGCTGATCAATGTTCTTTACAACATGGTCGACCGTATGTATATCGGGCACATCCCGGAGGTTGGCGCCAATGCGCTGACGGGTGTTGGTGTCTGTATGCCGGTCATCATGTGTATTTCTGCATTTGCGGCTCTGGTCAGTATGGGAGGAGCGCCGAGGGCTTCCATCATGATGGGAAAAGGCGATCAGGAACAGGCTGAAAAAATCATGGGAAACTGTGCAGCGATGCTGTGCGGAATCGCCGTGATTTTGACCGTTCTGTTTCTGCTTTTCGGGCGGGATGTCCTGCTGATGTTTGGTGCCAGCGATGCTACGATTTCTTATGCATGGGCATATATGCAGATTTACAGCTGCGGAACTATCTTCGTGCAGTTGGCGCTTGGACTGAATGCGTTTATCAACACGCAGGGATTTTCAAAGATTGGAATGATGACGGTAACCATCGGTGCAGTCTGCAACATCATTCTGGATCCGATTTTTATTTTTGGCCTGCATATGGGCGTGCGCGGTGCGGCTCTTGCAACGATTCTTTCACAGGGAGTTTCCTGTGTATGGATTCTGAAATTCCTTCTTGGAAAGAAAACGATTCTCAGACTGAAGAGAAGCAACATGAAACTGCAAAAAGAGATTGTGCTGCCCTGTGTGGCACTTGGAATCGCACCTTTTATTATGCAGTTCACGGAGAGTGTGCTGAATGTCTGTTTCAATACAAGCCTGCTGAAATATGGCGGAGATGTGGCAGTCGGAGCGATGACGATTCTGACCAGCGTGATGCAGTTTTCGATGCTTCCGCTGCAGGGACTGTCTCAGGGAGCACAGCCGATCATCAGCTTTAATTACGGTGCCGGTAACATCGACCGTGTAAAGAAAGCCTTTCGTCTGCTGCTGAAATGCTCCATGATCTTTACCAGCGTGATGTGGCTGTCTTGCATGTTGTTTCCGCAGATGTATGTGGGAATGTTTACGGCTGATCCACAGCTTGCACAGTTTACGAGATGGGCGCTGCGTATTTATATGGCAGTATCCTTACTGTTTGGTATTCAGATTGCCTGTCAGCAGACGTTTATCGCGCTGGGAAATGCGAAAGTGTCTGTGTTTTTGGCACTGCTTCGCAAGGTGCTACTTTTGATACCACTGATTTATATTCTGCCGCATTTTATCCGCAATCAGACGATGGCAGTATTTCTGGCAGAGCCGTTAGCGGATGCAATCGCGGTCAGCACGACGGGCACACTGTTTTTCCGGGAATACCGAAAGCTTGACAAAACATGGAACGATTAATTAGTTTTGAATGATTGATTGAGGTACAAGTGAGCCGTATTGGCAATGAACTGATACGTTAGTTCCGCCATATGCTGCGGTGAGTCACTGTGCTGGTCATTGAGCCATGATTTGATCATGCCTACACATCCTGTGAGGCAGAAGGTATAAGCATATTCTACATCGCGTATATTTTTGGGAAAAATATTGCCAAGACGGTCCAGTACTGTTTTGGCAATAATTTTTTCAATTCTGTTTACAAACGCGATGTCCCCGTTGGGTCCCAGAAGAGCACAGCAGATGTCTCTGTTTTCTTCGAGAATCATAAAAATCTGGGTGATAAACAGATAAGAGCCATCTTTGCCCATTGGATCAGGAGGATAGGTACGCATGGTCTCTGAGATTTCGTCCATCAATTCCTGCTCAATGCTTTCCAGCATCTGATAGATATCTGTATAGTGGAGATAAAAAGTAGAGCGGTTGATATCCACTTCTTCTACCAACTCTTTTACCGTAATTTCTTTTATACTTTTTTTTTGTAAGAGTCTTGCCAGTCCTGCACGAAGCTGGGCACGGGTTTTTCGAACGCGACGATCCACTTTATTCGACATTACAATCCACCTTTCTTATGAATATTTTTTAATACAAATGGACAAAAAACAACATAATATCTATTAATAGATATAAAGTTGAATTGTTGTCGGTTGCCTATTTCTTCTGTTTTTACTATAATTCCATTTAAGAAAAAAATCAACACAATATCTATTAATAGAATATAAATCTATTAACAGATAGTAAATCCATGAAAGATTTGAAAAAAGAAGGGACAATGTATGGTAAAACAAGAATGGAAGGAATTACTGAAAAATAAGATTTTGCTCCTGGTGGTCATTGCAATTATTGCGATTCCATTTATTTATGCAGGACTATTTTTGAAATCCATGTGGGATCCTTATGGAAGTGTGGACAATCTTCCGGTTGCAGTTGTCAATGAGGATCAGACAGTTATGTACGAGGGAAAGACTCTGCAAGTCGGAGAAAATATGGTGGATGAATTGAAAGATAATGATTCTTTGGCTTTTAATTTTGTGGACAGCGAGACTGCAGAAACGGGGTTGAAGAATGGAACGTTTTATATGGTCATTACGATTCCGGAAGATTTCTCGGCGAATGCGGCTACCCTTATGGATGATAAACCGAAGAAAATGGAGTTGAAATATGCAACAAATCCGGGAACCAACTATATTGCCTCCAAGATGAGTGAGACAGCTCTGGCAAAAATCAGGAGTAGTGTGGCGGAGGAAGTGATAAAAACTTATACACAGACAGTGTTTGATCAGATTGCAGAAGTGGGAGATGGAATGCAGGAAGCAGCGGATGGTTCCGGTGAATTGCAGGATGGAATCTTAGATGCTTCCAAAGGAAACCAGACGATTACTACAAATCTGAAAAAACTTGCAGATAGCACTCTGACGTTTCGGAATGGAGCTGATACACTGACAACAGGATTGAAGGAATATACGGACGGAGTTGGACAAGTCAATGACGGTGCTTTGCAGTTGAAAAATGGCGTTGGAACTCTGAGTGCAAAGGTTCCGGAATTGACATCGGGTACGGATACGCTGAATCAGGGTGTGAAAGAGTACACAGCGGGCGTTGCAAAGCTGAATCAAAATTCTACAGCTTTGGTGAAGGGAACAAAATCTCTGGAAAATGGTTCTGTGGAACTGAAAAAAGGAGCGGACACACTGGAACAGGGAATAAAACAGTATGTACAGGGTGCCAACTCTCTGGCAGATGGAGCGATAGCTTATGTACGGGGTGCAAAACAACTGGCAACAGGTGCAAAACAGCTGGAACCTTTGGAAAATCTGGGGCAGGTATCAGACGGAATTGCGCAGCTGAATACCGCTGTTACAAAAGGAAGCGAAAAGACGATTTCTCTGAAATCAGGAGCAGCACAGCTGGAAGCCGGATTGAAACAGGCGGCACAGCAGGTCAATGCTTTGAAAGATACGACAAGTGCAGCGGGACTGGCAACGCTGGCACAGGGACTCAATACCGCAAAAGATGGCATGAGCAATGCAAGCAACGGAATGAATGCAGCAGCAGAAGGCATGAATGGTGCAGCGGATGGTATGAATACGGCGGCGCAGGGAATGACCGATGCGAGTACAGGAATGACCACGGCCTCTGGTATCTGTGCACAGGCATCGGATGCATTGAATCAGGTAGTGCAGGCGCTGTCCGGTTTAAATATCGATGAGATTACAGATCCGGAGACGGCTGCGGCACAGGCAGCAGTCATAAATGCGCAGCTCAGTGCTGTGGCCGGACAGCTGCAACAGGCATCCGGGGGACTTGGTACGATTGCCGGAAGTCTGAATGATGGAGCAACAACTATGAGTGAGGGTGCTGTTTCGATGACGCAGGGTGCACAGCTGATGGCGGGAGCAGCGCAGCAGATGTCCGATGGAGCGCAGACAATGGAAGCGGGTGCGCAGCAGATTCCATCCGGAATTTCCAATCAACCGGTGGAGGAACTTGCGTCGGGATTGAATCAGCTTTATGCGGGTTCTGTATCGGTGAATAACGGAGTCAGTCAGGTATCAGCGGGGCTTCAGACTTTGGAAGAAAATACGACAAGCTTTCCGCAGGCAGCCGCTGGTGTGAAGGCATTGAACGCTGGTTTTGATACATTAACAGCAAATAATGAGACACTAACAAGCGGAGCTTCCAGCCTGAAAGAAGCCGGTAACAGTGTTACAGGCGGAGTAGAACAAATTTCCTCTGGAGCGTCACAGCTTGCGTCCGGAGCCAAAAGTTTAAACAGTGGCGTGAAAGAGTATACGGATGGCGTCGCAAAATTAAATAGCAACAACAAAAAACTGACAGATGGAACACAGGCACTGGCAGATGGAGCGCAGACATTAGCTTCCGGTGCAACTCAGCTTTCAGGCGGAACCAGTACATTGTACAGTGGAACCAGCAAGCTGGTAGCGAATAATTCCACTTTGAATAATGGTGCGGCTCAGCTGGCAGATGGAGCCTCTCAGATTCAGGACGGCTCATCACAGCTGTATGATGGTTCCAGAAAACTGGGAGACGGCATGCAGAAGCTTCAGGACGGCTCGAAGACATTGGCTTCCAGTCTTGGAGACGGTGCGGAGCGAGTGAAGGAAGTAAAAACAAATGACGATACGGTAAGCATGTTTGCAGATCCGATTGAAGACGAAGAGACGAAGATTACGGAAGTCCCAAACAATGGTCATGCAATGGCGCCTTATATGATGTCAGTTGGATTATGGGTTGGATGTCTGGCATTCTGTCTGATGTATCCTCTGACAAAATATCAGGGAAAATTAAAATCTGGTCTGGCATGGTGGGCGAGCAAAGCCTCTGTGTTATATCCGGTCGCAATTTTACAGGGAATCTTTTTGATTGTGCTGCTTCATCTGGTTGATGGATTTACACCGGTGCAGATGGGAAAGACAATAGCATTTGCCTGTCTAACTGCGGTAGCGTTTACTTCGATTATGTATTTCTTTAACATTACACTGGGAAAAGTGGGAAGTTTCTTGATGCTGATATTTATGGTGATTCAGCTTGCCGGTTCTGCAGGAACTTATCCGGTAGAGCTTTCACCTCCCTTTGTAGCTAAGATTCATAATTTCCTGCCGTTTACCTACACGGTGGATGCATTCCGAAGTGTTATCTGCGGAGGCGAGAGTATACAAACATCAGTCTGCTTCCTGATTGTTTTGATTGTGATCTTTACGGGACTGACGATTGCAGAGTTTTGTTTGAAAGCGCAAGTGAAAGAAAAAGGAAAAACAGGAGTCTATGACTGGCTTGAAGAAAAAGGATTAGCATAAATCCCCTCTTTACGTGCTTTCTTTTCTGTGGCATAATGAAGAGAAAGTGCGAATGGAGATGATTTATTATGAAGAAATGGGAAAATAATATTAGAAAAGTAGTTCCATATACACCGGGCGAGCAGCCAAATCAGCCGGATATGATTAAGTTAAATACGAATGAGAATCCGTATCCGCCGTCACCGCAGGTGACCAAAGTGTTAGCGCAGATGGACACAGAAAAATTCCGTCTGTATCCTGACCCGGCAGTGACCGATCTGGTTCATGCCATTGCAAAAAAGTATGAGCTGAGAGATGACCAGGTATTTGTGGGCGTTGGCTCTGACGATGTGCTGGCTATGGCGTTTATGACATTTTTTAATTCAGAAAAACCGATTCTGTTTCCGGATATTACATATTCCTTCTATGATGTGTGGGCAGATCTTCTGAGAATTCCGTATGAGCGTCCGGCTCTGGATGAAAAATTCCATATTAAAAAAGAAGATTATTACCGGGAAAACGGAGGTATCGTCTTCCCGAATCCGAACGCCCCTACCGGTGTTGCGATGCCTCTCGATGAGATTGAAGATATTCTTTCTCACAATCCCAATGTCATTGTGATTGTAGATGAGGCGTATGTAGATTTTGGAACTAAGTCAGCGTTGCCTCTGATTGAGAAGTATGACAATCTTCTGGTTGTGCAGACATTTTCCAAGTCACGTTCTATGGCTGGCATGCGTATCGGCTATGCAATGGGCAATCCGGTGCTGATCAAATACTTAAACGATGTGAAATATTCCTTTAACTCTTATACAATGAACCGTCCTGCCATTGAACTTGGTGTGGCGGCGATTGAGGATGAAGAATATTTCCAGAAGACGCTGCATAAAATTGTGGATACGAGAGAGTGGACAAAAGCACAGCTTCGTGATCTTGGGTTTACCTTTGAGGATTCTATGGCAAACTTTATCTTTGCTTCCCATAAGGAAGTGCAGGCAAAGGAACTGTTTCGGGCTCTTCGGGAAAAACACATTTATGTGCGTTATTTTGATAAACCGCGCATCAACAATCACTTGCGCATTACCATCGGTACACAGGATGAGATGGAGACTTTCATTGGTTTCCTGAAAGAATATCTGAGCAAATAGAGCAAAGGAGAGTTTATGGAAGTATTAATTCAATGGTTTACCTCCACCCTGGGACAGTACATATCGCCCGAGGCGATTATCTTTCTGATCTCGATGCTGCCGATTCTGGAACTGCGTGGAGGATTGATCGCGGCAACGCTTCTGGGAATTCCTCAGGCACAGGCAATTCCAATCTGTGTAATTGCCAATATTATTCCGATTCCGTTTATCCTCTTATTTATTAAAAAGATTTTCGAGTGGCTGCGTCCGACAAAGCTTTTGGGGCCGTTGATTCAGAAACTGGAGTCCAAAACGATGAATAAGAGTGATGCGCTCGAAAAGGGAGAATTTATCGGACTGATGCTGTTTGTTGGCATTCCGCTTCCGGGAACAGGTGCATGGACAGGAGCTCTTTTGGCATCTTTGCTTGGCGTGGATATTAAGAAATCTTCGATTGCGATTTTGTGCGGACTTGTGATTGCCACCATTATTATGACTGTTTTTTCTTACGGAATACTTGGACAATTAATTCATTAATATGATTACAGTGTCAAAAGGTGTTCTCCACGTCATGCTTGCATGTAAGTGGAGGTATACCTTATTGACACGCCCCACATGAGCAAGAAGTGGGGTGGGGGCCCCATGGATTGCGAATGCGGGGCAGGATTGTGGAAGTGCGTAGCACGAAACAATCCGTAATCAAGGTTTTGACACCTAAATCATTAATATACGAAATTGTAATTCCCTGGTTGTATCGCATGGTATGGCCGGGGATTTTTTTGTGCCAGCCTTTACAAAGAGACAAGCAACCCTTAAAATATAGAAAAGGAGCGTGAATCATGCGGAATATAAATTACAAAACAATGGCAGTTGATTTTGGGGCGGATGTGGCAGGCGGCATTCTCATTGCGGCGGGAACCTATAATTTTGCGGCAAATGCAGATTTTCCGATGGTGGGAGTCAATGGAATCGCGTTGATTTTTTATCATCTATTTGGAACTCCCATCGGTCTGGTGGCATTTCTCCTAAATATTCCGATTGCAATTTGTTGTTTTCGGATTCTGGGGCGAACGTTTTTTGTGCATTCGGTGCGAACAATCGTTGTCACCTCTCTGATTATGGATTATGTGGCACCCTTATTTCCCGTGTATGAGGGAGAGAGGCTTCTGGCTGCACTTTGTACCGGTGTGTTGGCAGGACTGGGATTTGCGCTGATCTATATGCGCGGTTCCTCTACTGGCGGAGTGGATTTTATTATTTTGTCTATCAAGGCAAAACGTCCTCACATATCCATTGGAAAGATTACGTTTGCGATTGATCTGGCCGTGGTGCTGCTTGGAACCATTTTAATCTCAGCAGATATCGATGGTCTGATTTATGGAGTAATCGTATCGTTTCTGATTTCGATTATGGTGGACAAAGTCATGTATGGAATTGATGCAGGAAAGATGGCATTGATCGTGACCGATCATCCAAAACAGGTGGCAGATGCCATCGTCAAGATTGCGGGGAGAGGTTCTACGTTTCTGCGAGGGCAGGGAAGCTATACCGGCGAAGAAAAGACGGTTGTCATGTGCGCTTGCAACAACAAGCAGATGTATCCGATTCGCAATGCGGTAAAAGAGATTGACGCCGGCGCATTTGTGATTATAATGGAATCAAACGAGGTAATCGGAGAAGGATTCAAACCATATTAAAAGAGGAGATACAGGAGAAAAAAGAATGAAAGTTGTGATCTTAGCGGGCGGGTTCGGAACTCGTATCAGTGAGGAAAGTCACTTAAAACCAAAGCCAATGATTGAAATCGGGGAAAAACCGATTCTCTGGCACATTATGAAGATGTATTCCCATTACGGGTTCAATGAATTTGTTATCTGCTGCGGCTACAAGCAGCATGTCATCAAAGAGTGGTTCGCAGACTACTACCTGCACAACAGTGATATCACCTTTGATTTCACACAGGAAAATAAAATGATTGTCCACAATACCTTTCTCGATCCGTGGAAAGTAACACTTGTGGATACAGGGCTAAACACCATGACTGGCGGCCGCATCAAGCGCGTGCGTGAATATCTGGAAGACGATACATTTATGCTGACTTACGGTGACGGGGTGGCAGATATTGATATTCCAAAGCTTCTGGAATACCATAAAGCGCATGGGAAAATGGCAACCATCACTGCGGCGCAGCCCGGCGGCCGTTTCGGAATCCTGGATATTCTGGAAGACGGAACGATCACAAACTTCAAGGAAAAGAAGAAAGAAGATGGAGGGTGGATCAATGCCGGATTTATGGTGTTGGAGCAGTCTATCATGGATCTGATTGACGGCGATGATACCGTATTTGAACAGTATCCGCTGGCTGAGGCAGCCCGCAGAGGCGAGCTGAATGCCTACAAACATAAGGGATTCTGGCAGTGCATGGATACGCTGCGTGAGAAAAACATGCTGGAGAGCATGTGGCAGTCCGGCAAGGCACCGTGGAAAATCTGGTAAGTGGGACAGGGGGTGGGATAGGGGACACAAACCTGTCCCCTGTCCCACCAATAAAAAAGGAAATCAAAAGAAAACAAATTTATGCCGATACAGCCATACAGAGAGTTACTGCCATGCTCTTTGTATGGCTGTTTTGTGCGGGTGGACTGTGGGGAGATTTCAGGTACTGTTTATCCGAAAAATTTTTTTGAAAAACCTATTGACATCACAGAATAAAGTGTTATAATACTTTAAAAATAAATGGTTTAAAATTAAAATAATTACTTCGAAAGAAGTAACTATTTTTTGAAAATCAATCTGGCACTCAATAATAAAGAGTGCTAGCAAAAAAGAAAGGCAGGTTACAATTATGAGATTAAAACCACTGGGAAACAGAGTTGTTTTACAGGAATTAGAAGCAGAGGAAAAGACACCATCTGGAATTATCCTGCCAGACAGTGCCAAAGAAAAACCACAGGAAGCAGTTGTTGTTGCCGTTGGTCCTGGAGATGAGGAATCCGAGATGCAGGTAAAAGAAGGCGACAGAGTTATTTATGCAAAATACTCTGGAACAGATGTAAAATTGGATGACGAGGAATATATCATCATTGATCAGAAAGACATTTTTGCGATTGTTAAATAATTGAAAAAGCAGCAGGAAAGAAGGAATATACTATGGCAAAGGATATAAATTTTAATATTGATGCAAGAAAGAAAATGGAATGTGGTGTTGACAAACTGGCTGACACCGTAAAGGTAACTCTGGGACCGAAAGGAAGAAATGTAGTTCTGGATCAGTCTTACGGCACTCCATTGATTACGAATGATGGTGTAACCATCGCGAAAGAAATTGAGTTGGAAGACCGTTTTGAGAACATGGGAGCACAGCTTGTAAAAGAGGTAGCCACAAAGACAAATGACATCGCCGGAGATGGAACAACAACAGCAACTGTTCTGGCACAGGCGGTTGTAAAAGAAGGAATGAAAAACATTGCTGCCGGCGCAAACCCAATCATCCTGAGAAAAGGAATGAAAAAAGCAACCGATCAGGCCGTTGAAGCGCTGGAAGAGATGAGCCAGCCAGTTACCGGAAAAGAGCATATCGCAAAGGTTGCAGCAATTTCTGCCGGAAATGAAGAAGTTGGTCAGATGATTGCAGATGCAATGGAAAAAGTTGGAGAAAATGGTGTCATTACCATCGAAGAGTCTAAAACCATGCAGACAGAGATTGATGTAGTAGAAGGTATGCAGTTTGACAATGGATATCTGTCCGGATATATGTGTGATGACAAAGATAAGATGGTCGCAAACATGCAAAATCCGTACATTCTGATTACCGATAAGAAGATTTCCAACATTCAGGATATTCTGCCAATTCTGGAGCAGACGATGCAGAATCGCAAAGAATTGCTCATCATCGCAGAGGATGTAGAGGGTGAGGCACTGACGACATTGATTGTTAACAGACTGCGTGGAACTTTGAAGGTTGTAGCAGTAAAAGCGCCTGGTTATGGAGAAAACCGTAAAGAAATGCTGCAGGATATTGCAATTCTGACAGGTGGAACAGTTGTTCAGGATGATCTGGGAATGGAACTGAAAGATACCACACTGGAGATGCTTGGATGTGCAAAATCTGTAAAAGTGACAAAAGAAACGACAACAATCGTGGATGGAGCCGGAGAAAAAGCGGCTATCGAGGACAGAACTGCATCTTTGAGGCGCCAGGCAGCAGAATGTACTTCCGAGTATGACAAAGAGAAGCTGGTTGAGCGTATTGCAAAAATCAGCGGCGGTGTTGCCGTAATCCGAATCGGAGCAGCAACAGAAACAGAGATGAAAGAAGCAAAATACCGCATGGAGGATGCATTGAATGCAACGAAAGCTGCTGTATCTGAGGGAATCATTGCCGGAGGCGGTTCTGCTTACATTCATGCACAGAAGAAAATCAATGAGATGATGTCTGAGCTGGAAGGTGACGAGAAAACAGGTGCAGCGATTGTCGCAAAAGCACTGGAAGCACCATTATATACCATCGCAGCAAATGCAGGTGTAGACGGAGCAGTCATCGTCAATACAGTAAAAGAATCACCAGTAGGAACTGGTTACCAGGCTGTCACAGAAGAATACGTAGATATGTTGAAGGCAGGCGTCATTGACCCTGTAAAAGTAACGAAGAATGCATTGGCAAATGCAGTCAGCGTAGCGTCTACACTGTTGACAACAGAAGCAGCAGTAGCAGACATCAAGGAGAATACTCCTGCAGCAATGCCACCAGAAGACTATTAATGAGAATTATGAATGAAAGCTATAAATTAACTCTATAAGTTAAGAGGAAAAGAAGGGAGCTTCTATTCTGACAGAGGAATCATCTGTTGGAATAGAGGCTCTATTTTTGTGTCAGAAAGATGGTATTTCGTAGTATAATAAGAAGAGTAACACGCCAACGAATGAGATATGGAGAAAAAGTATGAAGATTTATGATATTTCGCAGGAGATTTTTGGATGTGAGGTATATCCGGGGGATCCTGCACCTGAAAAAGAAGAATTATTAAAAATTTCAGATGGAGCTGTATGCAATCTGACAGCGTTTCACATGTGTGCGCACAATGGGACACATGTCGACGCACCGTATCATTTTTATGAAAATGGCAAGACCATCAGCGAACTGGATCTGGAATGTTTTATTGGAATGGCTTATGTGGCAGAGCATGACGGCGTTGTCACAGCCCAGGATGCACGCTCTATCCTGGAAAGAGCGGCAGAGGCAGATGAGCAAGCAGCGAAGAGAATTTTGATAAAAGGAAAAGCAGTGGTATCTGTTGAGGCGGCGCAAATATTTGCAGAAGCAAAATTGTTGCTGATTGGAAACGAATCCCAGACTTTTGGAACGGAGGACGCACCGATGGAGGTCCATTTAAAACTTCTTAGTGCGCCGATGGTGCTTCTGGAGGGAATTCGTCTCGGAGAAGTTTCTGAAGGCGTATATTTCCTGAATGCAGCCCCAATTCATCTTGGAAATGGGGATGGCGCACCGTGCAGAGCCGTCCTCATGAAAAAACTCCGGAAGTAATCACCACCCCTGTCGGTTGAAAGTGTTTCGTTGACCAGGAAAGTGGTGCACATACGAATACAAACAGGAATTTAAGGTGCAGTTTGTATTTCAGGTTCCTTTTTTGTCTGTTTTGTATTACAATAACTATATCTATGCAATGAATTTTACAAGAATAAAAGGAGCAATATGAATCAGTTAGATTTTTATAGAGGGAAAAAAGTTCTGGTGACGGGACATACCGGTTTTAAGGGAACCTGGCTTTGTAAGATGCTTGTGATGGCAGGGGCTGAGGTGACTGGTTATTCTTTGAATCCGCCGACCAGTCCGAGCCTGTTTGCCTTGAGTCATATGGAAGAGCAGATGCATTCAATGATTGGCGACGTGCGTGACCTGGCGCATTTGAAACAGGTGATGGAACAGACGCAGCCGGAAATCGTGCTGCATCTGGCAGCGCAGCCGATCGTGCGGGATTCTTATAAGGATCCTGTTTATACATATGAAACGAATGTGATGGGAACTGTGAACATTCTGGAGTGCATTCGCCAGACAAACTGTGTTCGTTCGTTTTTGAATGTCACGACGGATAAAGTATATCACAACAATGAGTGGGAGTGGGGCTATCGGGAGACGGATCCGCTGGACGGATACGACCCTTATTCCAACAGCAAATCCTGCTCTGAGCTTGTGACACACAGCTATAAGAACTCGTTTTTTGCGGACGGTTCAGTGGCAATCTCCACGGCACGTGCCGGAAATGTGATCGGCGGAGGCGATTTTGCCAACGACCGTATCATTCCGGACTGCATCCGTGCGGCCAGCGAGAAAAAAAGCATTGGCGTGCGAAATCCGCATTCCACACGTCCGTTCCAGCATGTACTGGAGCCGCTCTGTGCTTACCTGATGATTGCGCAGAAGCAGTATGAGGATGGCAGCTATGCCGGTTATTACAATGTGGGACCGGACGACAAAGACTGTGTGACGACTGGAGAACTGGTGGAACTCTTCTGCCAGTCATGGGGAGAAGGGCAGACCTGGGAAAATCATTTTGTGGGAGGACCTCACGAGGCGAATTTTCTGAAACTGGATTGCTCGAAAATCAAGCATACCTTTGGATGGAAACCGGTCTGGGGTGTGAAGGAAGCCATCGAAAAGACGGTAGAGTGGTCAAAAGCCTGGCTTGCAGGTGCGGATATCAATGATGTTATGCAGCAGCAGATTCTTGATTTTGTAAATGGATGTTGTGGTTGTAAAGGATAGAAAAAGGAAAAATAGAAAGAGAAAAGATAGAAAGGGAAAATTATGTTTGAAAATATGACAGAGGATCAGGCAAAAAAGCAGATCCTGGATATGGTAGAGGAATATTGCGGCAGATTTCACAATCAGTCGAAGGAATTTCATGAGGGGGACCGCATTCCATATGCATCCCGCGTGTACGATTCAGAGGAAATGGTAAATCTCGTAGACAGCGCGCTGGAGTTCTGGCTCACGGCCGGAAGATATGCCGATCAGTTTGAGAAGGAGTTTGCAAAATACCTGCAGGTGCGTTTCTGTTCTCTGGTAAACTCCGGTTCTTCTGCAAATCTTCTCGCGTTCATGGCACTGACTTCCCCGCTTCTTGGTGAGCGTCAGATTCTGCCGGGAGACGAAGTGATTACGGTGGCAGCAGGATTCCCGACAACGGTATCTCCGATGATTCAGTATGGAGCAGTCCCGGTGTTTGTGGATGTGGCAATTCCGCAGTACAACATTGATCCGACAAAGCTGGAGGAAGCCGTTTCTCCAAAGACAAAAGCGGTGATGCTGGCACATACGCTTGGAAATCCGTTTGATCTGAAAGCTCTGAAGGATTTCTGTGAAAAATATAACCTCTGGCTCATCGAGGACAACTGCGATGCACTCGGCTCCAGATATACGATTGACGGGGAGGACAAGCTGACTGGAACCGTCGGAGACATCGGTACTTCCAGTTTTTATCCGCCGCATCATATGACAATGGGAGAGGGTGGTGCTGTCTACACGAACAATCCGTTGCTGCACAAGATTGTACGCTCCTTCCGTGATTGGGGACGCGACTGTGTATGTCCTTCCGGATGCGACAACCTGTGCGGTCATCGTTTCGACAAACAGTATGGAGAACTGCCGCTTGGCTATGACCACAAATATGTGTACTCTCATTTTGGATACAACCTCAAGGCAACAGAAATGCAGGCAGCTATTGGCTGTGCACAGCTGAAAAAATTCCCGGGATTTATTGAGCGCAGACGCCACAATTTTGACCGTCTGATGGCAGGGCTTCGGGGAACCGAGGATCAGTTTATCCTTCCGGTGCCGTGTGAGAATTCCACGCCAAGCTGGTTTGGATTCTTGATTACCTGTAAGGAAGGTGTGGACCGAAATAAGGTGGTTCAGTATGTGGAGAGCAAAGGCGTGCAGACACGTATGCTGTTTGCCGGAAATCTCACCAAACATCCATGTTTTGACCAGATGCGTGAAAAAGGTGAAGGTTACCGCATCGTTGGAACACTGGAAAATACAGACCGCATCATGACAGATACCTTCTGGGTTGGTCTGTATCCGGGCATGACAGATGAAAAAATTGACTATATGGCAAAAGTCATCAAAGAAGCTGCAAATATGTAAGGCAGTATAAAGTCTGTAAAAAAACAGAGTTAAAAAATGGCTCCATAGAGTAGTGTAAAGTCGCCTATAAAAGAATG
Organism: Lachnospiraceae bacterium; assembly: GCA_022787145.1. Lineage (GTDB taxonomy): Bacteria > Bacillota > Clostridia > Lachnospirales > Lachnospiraceae > JALFVM01. Next base: position 25,505 of record JALFVM010000032.1, read on the forward strand.
AAGCTAAAAAATGGCTCCATAGCCAGGAGGATAAGAGATGATAATAGACGAAAAATTGCGCTGGTTCGGATTCTGGACGCTGGACAGGCTGCGCGGCGGACAGGTGCGCAAATATTACAATCAGATCCGGGAGGGTTACCAGAAGGGAACGTCCATCGAAGAAAATAACAAAAAGATCCAGAAGCTGATTGCCCACGCGGTGAGAACGACAGAGTTTTATAAAGAGTACCGTGAAGATACGCCGTTGGAGCAGCTGCCGGTGGTGAACAAGGATACGTTCCGCAACAATTACGATGCGTTTCTTTCGGATGTGTATAAGCAGGCGTCAGACAACCGGATTATGTGCACAAGCGGCTCCACGGGAACGCCGCTTTCGATGGTACAGAACAAAGATAAGATCAATCACAACACAGCGGGCGGTATTTTTCTCGGTGCTGTGGGAGGTTATTACATTGGCATGAAAGAAGCTTTTATCCGTGTGTGGGTGAATAATGTAAGAAAAAGCAAATTTCAGCTTCTGGCAGAAAACATGATTATGATGGACAGCTCTGCTATGGATGATGAGGCTCTTGAGAAAATGCTTGGCGTCATTGAGAAGAAAAAAGTCAAATGTCTGGTCGGCTATTCCTCGGCACTCGGAGAAATCAGTCGTTATATCAAGGAACATCAGGTGGATACTTCAAAGTTTTGTGTGCGTTCTATCATTCCAATTTCCGAGAGTATGCCAGTTGGCGTGCGTCAGGATCTGAAGAAACAGTTTGGTTGTCCGGTGCGTGCCTGGTATTCCAATGAGGAAAATGGAATTATGGGAATCCAGCGTCTCGAGGATGAGAGCTATCATATCGATACGGAGAGCTATTACTATGAAATCTTGAAGCTGGATTCGGATGAGCCGGCCGAGCCGGGGGAATTGGGACGAATTGTCATCACCGATTTGTACAATTACGCGTTTCCAATTCTTCGCTATGACAACGGAGACCTTGCAATTGCAGAGAAAAAGGTGAAAAACGGCCGTTACCAGTTATTTCTGAAAGAACTTTACGGACGAAGAAGTGATATGATTTATGACTGTAACGGAAAAGCCGTGACGCCTTATATCATCACCAACAATATGTGGGATGTCAAAGGTGTGAAGCAGTTCCGCTTTATTCAGGAGACAGAGACTTCTTATACATTGTGGCTCAACGGAGACAGAGAAAAGATGAATGTGGAGGATATTCTCTCACGCATTCAGCCGTATCTGGGAGAAGAAGCACAGATTAAGATTGATTATGTGGATGAGATTCCTGTGCTCAATTCCGGAAAGCGCAAGTATATTGAAAACCGCTGTGAAAAATATAAAGGTAAGTAAAAATTGAAAGAAAAAGAACAAGGAAAGAAAATTATAGGAAATACAGCATATACCATGGGTGGTGCCCTTTTGATGAACGGTATTCTGCAGCTGATGATTTATCCGCTGCTGAACCGGTTCATGGGGAGTGATCAGCTTGGTGTGCTGCTGTATATGATGGGGCTGGTGGCAATTCTCTGTCCTTCTGTGGGACAGGCGTTAAATACCAGCCGTCTTGTTGTGCGCAGAACGTATGATGTGGCAAATGGGGACTATACCAGTCTGCTGTTTTTGTTTGGAGGAATCGGTACGGCTGTGGCTCTTGCCATTGCCGGAAAATCTCTGCACACACCGTGGGAGGCTGTTTTGACAGCTCTTTTGTTTATGACAACGATTTTTCGTTATTACGGAGACGTGGCATACAGACTGAACCTGAATTATAAAAAATACTTCTATTATTATGTGGTCTTGTCTGTTGGATATGTCATCGGTTTTGGACTGTATTTGCTGACGGATAACTGGTTTTTGATTTTCCTGACAGGTGAGGCCTTATCACTGGTGTATCTGGCTGTGACAGGAACGATATTTCATCAGTTCCTCAAGACGGGGAAATACTGGAACGTGGCATTTCAGCGTGGCGGATTTCTCGTATTTTCTTATCTCATTACGAACCTGACGCTGAATATGGATCGTCTGGTGCTCAAAGAACTGATCGGTGATCTGGCTGTGACGCAGTATTATGTGACTTCCCTGATTGGAAAAACCATGGTACTTTTGATTGCGCCGGTTAACACGATTATTATTTCCTATCTCACTAAGAGAAAAGAAAATCTGAACAAAAAGCAGTTTCTTCTGTTTGTGGGAATTGGAGCAGGTGTGACACTTGTATTTTTCCTGTTTGCACAGATTGGAACGCCGCTGTTTGTCTGGCTGTTTTACAGAGATTTGTATGAATCTGTGAAGCATATGGTGACGATTGTGAATCTTACACAAGTACTAGGACTGTTTTCTGCGTATCTGTTTATTGTAGTTTTGACGTTTACGGAAGAAAAATGGCAGTTGATTTTGCAGATTGCCCACCTGGTGATTATGATAGGGCTTGTGTTGCTTTCTGCGGGAAATCATGGCATAATGGGATTTGCCAAAGCAGTGCTGATTGCCAATGCCATCCGTGTTCTTGCAGTAATTGTGCTGGGGCTTTTGAAGGTAGAGAAAGAGCAGCAACCGGAGGATAATTAGCAGGAAGCTTTGACAGAAATGGAGGTTATGATGCAGGCAGGAGAAGTTTTGCGAAGAACCGCTTTTGAAATGCTCGATAAGGCCAAAGGCGGAAAATTAGAAACCTTAAAAAAAGTAAATAAAAGAGAAATCGTAGAGGGAGTGACACCGGAGTATACGCAGCGCAGAATTCAGGCGATTCTGGCGTATGCCAAAAAGTATTCTCCTTTCTATCAGAAATATGAAAATGCACAAAGTCTGCAGGATTTTCCTGTGATGTGCAAGATGGATTATAACGAAAACAAAGATGAGATTCTGAGTGACGAGTATCGAGATCAGAAGAATAGTCTGTTTAAACTCAGCACCAGCGGTTCGACCGGTGCACCGTTTACCGTATTGTGTGACGGTGACAAGATGAACCGCGTGAACATGAATTTCATCTCTGTGATGGAGCTGAATGGTTTTCGACTTGGCATGAAGCGCGGGGAATTTCGTGTGTGGATTCCGGGGAAGAACACGATCACCAAATGGAAATCGTTTAAGAACAATCTGATTATGATCGACATTTCCAACATGGGAGATGAGGCGCTGGCGGGAATCTGTGAAAAAATCCGCAAGGAAAAGATTCAGGTTCTGGTGGCATATTCGAGTGCGCTGACAGCACTGACTGGATACATAAAGAGAAATCAGATTGACATCAGCAAGTGGTCTGTGGAGATGGTCTTTTCCATGGGAGAGGCGCTTCCGCAGCAGACGTACGATGCGGTCAAGGAAATCTGGGGCTTTGCACCGGTGCGCTCTTATGGAAATAATGAGAATGGATTTATTGCCATTCAGTTAAATGAGGAAGACCGCTATACAACAGACCTTTACAATTTTCACATCGAGATGCTGAAGCTGGATTCCGACGAACCAGTTGAGCAGGGAGAGCTTGGACGAATTGTTGTGACGGATTATTACAACCGGGCATTTCCGATGATTCGCTACGATACGGGAGATACCGGCATTTATGAGGAAGTGGTCGATGAAAACGGCCGTGTGCATGGGTATTTTACAGAGATTTACGGAAGACGCGGCTCTTTGATGTATAACTGCAAGGGAGAGCCGTTGTCGATTCATGTGTTTATGAATGTACTGATTAATCTGGAGGGCATTGTGCATCAGGCAAAATGTATCCAGTGGGAAAAGACTCGCTATGAGCTTCTGTTGAATGCAGACCGTGAGAAAATCAATGAGCAGGAAGTGGTCGATTCCTATCGTCATTATCTTGGTGAGGAAGCGCAGATTGATGTTACTTATGTGGATGAAATTCCGATACAGGCATCCGGAAAACGAATGGTCTGTGAAAACCGGTGCCCTAATTATCAGTAAAATTGGAGAAAAAAGATGAGACAAAAAGTTGCAGATTATATTGCGGATTATATTGCCAAGTGGGGAATCCGTCAGGTGTTCACGGTGACAGGCGGCGGTGCCATGCATATGAACGATGCATTCGGACACCACAGTCGTCTGCACTGTACGTATCAGCATCATGAGCAGGCATGTGCGATGGCGGCGGAAGCTTATGCGCGTCTGGACAATGAGATGGCGGCTGTCTGTGTGACGACAGGTCCCGGGGCGACGAACGCAGTGACGGGGATTCTCGGTGCATGGATGGATTCGATTCCCATGCTGGTATTTTCCGGTCAGGCACGCTACGCGACAACGGTGCGAAGCACGGGGTTACCGCTTCGGAGCATGGGCGTGCAGGAATGTGATATTGTTCCTGTGGTGGCGCCACTGACGAAGTATGCTGTAATGGTGACAAGTGCGAAGGAGATTCGTTATCATCTGGAAAAAGCATTGTATCTGGCTGTCCACGGCCGTCCGGGTCCTGTGTGGCTCGATATTCCGCTCGATGTGCAGGGCGCGTTTGTGGAGACAGAGGAATTAAAAGCGTATGATCCCACGGAAAATCCCGAAGAAATTCCACCGGAGATTTCACAGGAAATTATTAATCAGGTGCTTGACCGGATTGCAGAGAGCAGTCGTCCGGTGCTGTTTCCGGGAAACGGTGTGCGCCTGGCGGGAGCATCCGAGGCTTTTCGCGAGCTGGCAGAAGTGCTTGGCGTGCCGGTCGTGACCGGCATGAGCAGCATTGATGCAATCGAATCTAATCATCCGCTTTATGTGGGAAGAAACGGCGGGACGGGAAACCGAGCCGGAAATTTTGCATTGCAAAACAGCGATGTTTTGCTTTCTATCGGAAGTCGTCAGGGATTTTTCCAGACCGGTTTTCAGTGTGAAAGCTGGGCGAGAGCTGCCTATACGATTTTAAATGATATTGACGAGAATGAATTGAAAAAGCCAAGTCTTCATGTAAGCCTTCCTGTTGTCGGGGATGCGAAAGAATTGATTCAGAAGCTGTTGACTGAAGCAAAAAGACGCGGCGCTTCTGCAAGGAATCCATTGTTCGATAAAGAGGAATGGAAACAACAGTGTCATACCTGGAAACAAAAATATCCGGTTGTGACGCAGGAGCATTACAAGACAATCGAGGAAAACTGTACCAATATTTACGCATTTTATGAGGAATTATCAAAGGCTATGAAGGAAAATGACTTTCTCGTGGTCAGTGTGGGAACTTCCCGTGTGGCTGGAAGTCAGGCGTTTCAGGTGAAACGCGGCCAGCGTTTTATCACGAATGCGAACACGGCTTCGATGGGATTTTGCCTTCCGGCGGCAATCGGAGTCTGTATCGCGTCCGGCAATCGGCCGGTTGTGTGCGTGACGGGAGAGGGAAGTCTGCAGATGAACATTCAGGAACTGCAGACAATTTACCAGAATCGACTGCCGGTGAAATTGTTTGTCATCAATAACCAGGGGTATCATTCCATCCGCCAGACCCAGCAGAGTTATTTTGGAGAAGTGCTTGTCGGTGTCGGCGCAGAGAGTGGTGATCTGAGTTTTCCGGATTTATCGAAACTCGGACCGGCGTATGGCTTTCCATATCTTTGCTGTCACGATTCCGGATATCTTGAAGAGACAATCCGTCAGGTACTTGAAATGCCGGGGGCTGTCATCTGTGAGATTTTTGTGACGAAATATCAAAAGACAGAACCGAAATTGGCTTCGAGAAAGCTCGAAGACGGAAGAATGGTGTCCGCTTCTTTGGAGGATATGTATCCGTTCCTGCCCAGAGAAGAACTGAAAGAAAATATGTATATTCCTCTGTATGAAAAGGGGTGACTTATGAAACGTATTGTAATCACAGGCGCGACCAGTATGATTGGTGCGGCGCTGGTGGAAAAATGTCTGGAGCAGGATGTTGAGATGTATTGTGTGGTCAGAAAGGATTCTCCCAAACTGGGAAGGATTCCTGCTTCTTCTAATGTTCATCTGATTGACTGTGATCTGGAGCATATAAAGGACCTGCCGTCGTTAATTCAGGAAACATGTGATACGTTTTATCATATCGCCTGGGGAAACACCGGCGAGAACCGAAACAAAAGTACGCAGTTGCAAAGCGACAACATTACGTATACGCTCGAAGCGGTGAAAGCTGCGCACAAACTGGGGTGTCGTCGTTTTATCGGTGCAGGTTCTCAGGCAGAGTATGGACCTTTGAATCTGGAAAAAATCGGTCCCGACACGCCGGCCAATCCGACAACGCCGTACGGCGCAGCCAAGCTGGCAGCAGGACTGCTCTCAAAAATGCTTTGCAAAGAGCTTGGCATGGAGTGGATTTGGCCGAGAATTTTCAGTGTTTATGGGATTTATGAAAAAGAGACAACGATGGTTGCCTCTGGTCTTCGCAAAATGCTGCAAGGAGAGCCGACAGAGTTTACACCGGCACAGCAAAGATGGGATTATCTGTACAGCAAAGATGCCGGACTTGCTTATTATCTGATTGGAGAAAAGGGGAAAGATGGTTCCGTCTACTGTGTGGGAAGCGGACAGGCACGACCTCTTTTGGCTTATATTGAAGATATGGCACGGCTGACCGGTGCAAAAGAAACAGGAATCGGCAAACGACCATACCCGCCAAATCCTGTCATGAATCTTTGTGCCGATACTAAAAATCTCTGTGTTGATACGGGGTATGAGCCAAAATATACGTTTGAGCGGGGAATTCAGGAGACAATCGAGTGGATAAAAACTCTTAGAAAGACAGATGGGAGGAAATAATGAAGAAAAAAAAGATATCGGTGGTCATTCCCACCTATAACGAAGAAGCAAATGTCGTTCCGCTGTCTCAGGCTGTCATAGAAGTGATGGAGCGGGATTTGCCCGAATATGATTATGAGATTTTGTTTATTGACAATCACTCCAAGGACAATACACAGGGACTTCTTCGCAGCCTTTGCAGGGAAAATAAGAAAATCAAGGCAATTTTCAATGCCAAAAACTTCGGACAGGCACGCTCTCCGGTGTACGGCATGAAGCAGGCATATGGAGACTGTGTCATCCGCATGTGCGCAGACTTTCAGGATCCGGTCGATATGATTGTGAAATTTGTGCGCGAGTGGGAACAGGGGCATAAAATTGTAATCGGAGTCAAGAGTGCCAGCAAGGAGCGGAAACTGATGTACTGGGTTCGTTCCTGCTATTATAAGTTAATCAACAAGATTACAGACATCGATCACATTGAGCAGTTTACTGGTTTTGGTCTGTATGATAAAAAATTTGTGGATGTTGTGCGTGACCTTCACGATCCGCTTCCGTACCTTCGCGGTATTATTGCAGAGCTTGGCTTTGACTATAAGACGATTGAGTACACACAGCCGAAACGCCGCGCAGGAAAAAGCAAAAACAATTTTTACAGCCTGTACGACTATGCGATGATTGGAATTACTTCTTATTCAAAAGTCGTGATGCGTCTGGCAACGTTTGTAGGATTTTTTGTGGCAGGCTGCAGCTTTCTGGCCGGTCTTGTCTATCTGGTTCTCAAGTTGCTTTACTGGGATCGTTTTTCGGCAGGTGTCGCACCGATGCTGATCGGTGTCTTTTTCCTGGGAGCACTGCAGCTGTTCTTTATCGGATTTCTCGGTGAGTATGTGCTGAGTATCAATACACGAGTGCTTGACCGCCCTCTTGTGGTAGAAGAGGAGCGTTTGAATTTCGAGGAGAGTGAAGATGAAAAATAAGGCAAAACAGTTTTTTGCGAATCCGTTTCTCTGGCTGTTTCTTGTCACAAGCGGGATGTTCGGGCTTTTGTTTATCCGCTTTATTTTTGGTGAGTATGCATACTTTTACACAGATATGGGAGCGGATACGTTTGATATCAATTATCCGCTGTACTGCCTGTTTTCGCAGGTGTTTCATGGAAATGGATATGAGGATTATTTCCTGAATGTAGGACTGGGCATGGATATGTCCTCCTATCTGTTTCAGTATCTGAATCCAATCAATCTTCTGGTGGTTATGTTGCCGGAGCATTTGATTCCATGGTCTGTGTTGCTGGCAACGTACATCAAACTGCTTGTGATCAGCACCGTTGGCTACAAGCTGTTTTACCGGTGGATCCACCACAAATGGGGCGCTTTTACGGCTGCACTTTTGTGGACGTTTTCCAGCTATGTGATGCTGTGGGGACAGCACTATGGATTTTGTACGTCGATGATGATGTTTACGGTGTTTCTGTATCTGGTGCATCTGTTTGTGGACGATGAGGAAAAGTCCGGAAACTGGCTGTTGATTTTGTGGATTACTCTGATGCTGTTTACGAATTACTATTTCCTGTATATGAGCGGTATTCTCGGCGCGGTGTATGTTGTGATCTGGCTTTGTTTTCAGCACCGATGGAAGAGAATTCCGGTGAAAATAGCGGGTCTGGCCGGAATGGGGATTCTTGGAATTTGTATCGGTGGCGTTTGTCTGATTCCGACCTGGAATATTTTCCAGTCAAGTACAAGAGCAGCAGCCGTCAACATGAATAATCCGGAGTATCTGTTTCATCCGGTGAGTGCAAAATGGCTGTTTGGTTTTCTGGCGAGAATGTTCTCCAATAACACGATGGGCATTGCTGACAACTATTCCGGTGCGGGGAATTATTACGAGATGGCGATGCTGTTTACCAGCAGCCTGTTCTTCCTGGCATTGCCGTATCTTCTGATGAAGAAAAAAATGCGATTGAAAACGCTGTTTCTGACAGCGCTTTCTGTCATTGCTCTTATTCTGCCCGCCACAGGAAAACTGTTTACCATGAATGCGGCAGTACAGAGATGGAGCTTTATCCTGTGTATGCTTGAGGCTCTGGCAGTTGGAATGTTCATCCGATTTCTGTTTACAGAGAAAAATCGGGAGCGTGTTCGTTTGGCAGTGGCGATAGGATTGGCTTTGATGGCATTTTCCTATGCATTGCTGTTTTACGGACAAAAGGAAGGATATTTTGAACTGGAAATCGAATATCTGCTGACTTTTGCAATGTTTTTATTTGTATTTTCGATTTTGGCGATGGCGAAAGGCAAATATGCCGGACTGGATTGTGTGATTCCAGTGTTGCTTACCGTTGTGCTTTGTGGGGAACTTCTGATTGCAAATTATCCATGCATCAATTTCCGTGAGAATCCGACAAGAGAGCAGGTTGTGACGCAGTATTACCAGGACGGAACAAGACAAGTGTATGAAGCCTTAAAAGAACAGGATTCTTCTCTTTACCGCGTGGCAAAGACCTACGAGTCTGCTTCGGAGAACGATTCTCTGGCGCAGGGATATCCTGGGCTGTCCTGCTATCTGACAACTAATCCGAAGGAATTGGTGGAAATCAAGGAAATGTTCGGCGCAGAAGGAATCAGTGACAACTTTGTATCGTTTGACAATGACAATTTTATCCTGAATTCTCTTCTTGGCATGAAATATTTGCTTGCAAATCCGGAGAATACGGTATCGGCGCAAAATTATAAAAAAATCGGTATGGCTGACCGAAACGGAACTGCCGTATGGAGCGAAGATGCAGCACTAGATGGCAAGGTCATCTATGAAAACAACCATGCCCTTCCATTTGGCTATCTCTATGAGAATGTATGGAGTCAGAGCGAACTGGAGAAGATGTCTGAGACGGATAAAACACTGGCATTGCTGCATGGATTCTATTTTACAGATGAACGAAGTGAGTCGGTGTACCATCGAACTTCCAGAGAAGAAGGCACAGAGCGCTCACTTTTGAAGAAAAAAGTACAGGCATCTGACTGCAAGATTAAGAGAACTTCTGATGGAATTACGATATCAGATATGGAAAGTGATCCTTTTATCACGATGGACAACGTGCAGTCGGCATTCAAAGAAGGTGCCGTACACACGATTACAGTCGAGATGGACGTCGATGAGAAGGTCGATATGGCGCTTTACTATCAGACGGAAGGCGATACACAGTTTAGCCAGGATAAAATCTATATTTTCAAGGTCAGCCCGAAAAAAACTTCCTGGACCTATCTTGTGCCCGGTGACATTACCAGTCTCCGGTTGGATGTCAGCACAGAGACTGATCATGTGACGGTGAAGGACATCCGTGTGAACAATTGCGAGTCTGACAATGCGGCCTACGAAAAACTCAAAAACAGTGAAGTGACGAAGATTGCTTATGAAGGAAATACATACACGGCAAATGTCAGCAATTCGTCTGGTCGTTGGCAGATGCTTTGCGTGCCGCTGCTGTACAGTGAGGGATGGACAGCAGTCATGGACGGCAAAGAGACTGATTTGTATAGCATCAATAGCGGTTTATGTGGCATTGAGATTCCATCGGGCTCGCATCAGGTAAGCCTTAGCTATGAGGTGCCGCACAGAGCTGCCGGAATTGCCTTGTCCGGCGTGGGAGTGGTTATTTATCTGATTCTGTTGATTTATTGGACGATGCAGCGAAGAAAGAACAGATAAAGAAAAAGGAGTTTTTGCGATGAATATTTTATTTTTTATTACACCGAAAAGAGATGTAGCATATCTTTTCTCTGATGATACCATTCGCCAGGCGATGGAAAAAATGGAACACCACAGATATTCCTGTGTTCCCATCATTGATAAAGAGGGAACTTACCGTGGAACCATCACTGAGGGCGATGTGCTGTGGGGACTGAAGAATCTGAAGTTGGAAAATCTCAAAGAGACAGAAAAGGTCAGTATCCGAAGTCTGAAACGCCGCAGCGATTACAAGCCAGTCTATGTCGAGACGAATATGGAAGAGCTGATTAACCGTGCGATGAACCAGAACTTTGTGCCGGTGGTCGATGACCAGGATAAGTTTATTGGAATTATCACAAGAAAAGACATCATTCAGTATTTCTACAATAAACTGAATGAGAAGGAAAAATAAGAAAAGAGCTTATGCTGAGGGACAGAACAATCCCCTGTTCTGCCCCTGATTTAATAAGGACTATGTTAAAACAGAGATTTTTCCAAGAGAAATAGGAAGAAAAATCGGTGAAGCTGAAGAAATACGTCATGCCAGTGATTATGATGATTTTTATATTGCAAGTCGAGAAGAATCTGAAAGGCAGGCAGTTGCAGAAGTAGAAAAAATACTTCAAACTCTGGAAGGTGTTGGATGAATCTGCCAGAAAAATAATTTTTGCTTGTATTTCAGAGGAAAAATGATACAATATATGAAACGCAATGTATAATTATTCACGATGGAGGAAGAGAGAATGAAAAAATTAGTTAGTTTGATGTTAATCGGTGCTATGGCTGTTTCTTTGGTTGGCTGTGGCGGCAGCAAAAAAGGTGAGACTGTTCAGGAAGGTAAGCTGATCATGGCGACGAATGCAGAGTTCCCGCCGTATGAGTTTTATGAGGGTGACAAAGTTGTAGGTATCGATGCAGAGATTTCTGCTGCAATTGCTGAAAAATTAGGTCTGGAGCTTCAGATCGAGGATATGGCATTTGATGCGATCGTTACTTCTGTAACATCCGGAAAGGCAGATATCGGTGCAGCCGGTATGACAGTAACGGAAGATCGTAAGAAAAACGTAGCGTTCACAGATACGTATGCAACTGCTTCTCAGGTTGTTATTGTAAAAGAGGGAAGTGATATTAAGACTCCGGATGATCTGACAGGCAAGACCATCGGTGTACAGCTTGGTACAACTGGTGATATTTACTGTGGTGACATCGAAGGTGCAACCATCGAGCGTTACAACAAAGGATTTGAGGCAGTACAGTCTCTGCAGACAGATAAGGTGGAGGCTGTTGTTATTGATGAGCAGCCTGCAAAAGTATTCGTAGAGCAGAACGAAGGTCTTCAGATTCTTCCTGACAAGTTTACAGAAGAAGAATACGCAATTGCGGTAAACAAAGAAAATACAGCTTTAGTAGAGAAGATTAATACAGCTCTCGCTGAACTCAAAGAATCCGGTGAACTGGATAAGATTGTAGACAAATATATTTCCGCTGACGCAGAATAGGGAGTTTAAACAAGAATGAAAGATGCGATTTATCAAAATCTGATTGCGGGGGACCGCTGGAAATATATTGCAAACGGACTGGGAGTCACACTCCGGATCACGTTGTTTGCAGTGCTGATCGGAATTGTTCTCGGTTTCCTGGTGGCAGTGGTTCGTTCCACATACGAAAAGACACATAAGCTGAAGCTTTTGAATTTGCTCTGTCAGGTTTATCTGACGGTGATTCGCGGAACACCGATGGTCGTACAGCTTTTGATTATGTACTATATTGTGTTTGTTTCTGTGACAAGCAAGATCATGGTAGCTTCGCTTGCATTTGGAATCAACTCCGGTGCTTATGTTGCTGAGATTATCCGAGGCGGTATCCAGTCTATTGATAATGGACAGTTTGAGGCAGGAAGAAGTCTGGGATTTAATTATCCGCAGACGATGATTTACATTATTTTGCCGCAGGTATTTAAAAACGTACTTCCGGCTCTTGCAAATGAGTTTATCGTACTTTTGAAAGAGACTTCCGTGTGCGGTTACATCGCACTGCAGGATCTGACAAAGGGCGGCGATATCATCCGAAGCCAGACCTATAACGCATATGTGCCGCTGTTTACGGTGGCGCTGATTTATCTGGTTATGGTTATGATCTTTACACAGCTTGTAAAAATACTGGAGAGGAGGCTGAGGAGCAGTGAGCGCAGATAAACCTTTAATCCAGGTGCAGAACCTGACGAAAAGCTTCGGTGAATTCAAAGCTCTGAAGAATATTTCACAGAATATTTATCCGGGAGAAGTGGTATTTGTGGTTGGACCTTCCGGTTCCGGAAAAAGTACCTTCCTGCGCTGTCTGAACCGATTAGAAGAGCCCACAGAGGGACATATCTTCTTTGACGGAGCAGACATCCTGGACAAGAAAACAAACATTGACAAGCATCGTCAGAAGATGGGAATGGTATTTCAGCATTTCAATCTGTTTCCACATCTGACAATCAAGAAAAATATTACACTTGCTCCTGTGAAACTGAAAATTATGTCACAGGAGGAGGCTGACAAAAAAGCAATGGAACTTCTCGAGAGAGTTGGTCTTCCGGATAAGGCAGATTCCTATCCGGCCATGCTTTCCGGAGGACAGAAGCAGCGAGTTGCCATTGCACGTGCACTTGCCATGAATCCGGAGGTGATGCTGTTTGACGAGCCGACGTCCGCGCTTGATCCGGAGATGGTAGGCGAGGTACTGGAAATCATGGGAGAACTTGCAAAAGCAGGCATGACTATGGTGGTGGTAACGCATGAGATGGGATTTGCAAAAGAGGTTGCAACGCGCATTCTCTTTATGGCAGATGGGGAAATCAAAGAGGAAAACAATCCGAAAGATTTCTTTGAAAATCCGCAGCATCCGAGACTGCAGGATTTCCTTTCCAAGGTATTATAAGGAAGTGTATGAAAATTCCCTTTGGGCTGTGAAAATGGCCTGAAGGGAAAATTTTTTAAAAAAATTCAGAAAAAACTGTTATGTTTTCCATTTTCATCCGTATTATTTAGGTAGTGTAAAGTAGCCTATGAAAAAGTGGAACTGAAAGAAATGGCTCCATATAAGGGGGAATAAAAATGGATAAAAAAGTAACAGTAGTTGGAAAAAATCTGAAAAAACACAGAAAAGAAAAAAATCTGACGCAGGAGCGTCTTGCATCTCGTTCCGGTTACCATCGAACCTACATATCTGCATTGGAAAGGGGAAGAGCAAATCCTACTGTGAACACTCTTGCAAATCTTTCGCAGCAGTTGGGAATTCAGATTCATGATTTATTTGATGATACAAAACGCAACGGATGAATGAATAATCATGCATGAAAACAAACGGGAGCTGCTGCAAACAGCAACAAAATGGGATTTCTGTGAAATGAATTCACAGAAATCCCATTGACAAAAAAAATAGGTACTGGTATTATTTTTTTAAGGACAAGGGCGTTCTTTTGGATCATATTAGAAAATTGCCTTTTATGTGAAAAGTGAAAAGCAATTTTCTAATATGATTTAAGAAGAAAAATGCCCTTTTTCTATTTAGAAATATCAACGTACTGTGATAAGGAGAAATGGGTATGTCAAAATATACAAAGGCAGATATTTTACAATTGATGGAAGAAGAGGATGTGGAATTTGTTCGTCTTCAGTTTACTGACATGTTCGGAATGTTTAAAAACGTGGCAATCACTGCAAGTCAGATGGAAAAGGCATTGAACAATCAGTGCATGTTTGACGGTTCTTCCGTGGATGGTTTTGTGCGAATTGAGGAGTCCGATATGTTTTTGCATCCGGATTTGGATACCTTTGCAATCTTTCCGTGGAGACCGCAGCAGGGACGTGTGGCAAGACTGATCTGTGATGTCTACAGATCGAACGGAGAGCCGTTTGAGGGAGATTCCCGCTATATACTGAAACAGCAGGTGGAAAAGGCACGGAAGATGGGATATGAATTCAATGTAGGACCAGAGTGCGAATTTTTCCTTTATCACACCGATGATGATGGACTCCCGACAACTTTGACCCATGAAAAGGCCGGCTATTTTGATATGGGGCCGATTGACCTTGGAGAAAATGCGCGCCGTGATATGATTCTGACGCTGGAGGATATGGGATTTGAGATTGAGGCATCTCATCATGAGATGGCACCGGCGCAGCATGAGATTGATTTTAAATACGAGGATGCAGTGAAGACAGCAGATAACATTATGACATTCAAGCTGGCTGTTAAGACAATCGCGAAGAGACATGGTCTTCATGCGACCTTTATGCCAAAGCCAAAGGTGGGAGTATGTGGTTCTGGTATGCACATCAACATGTCTCTGTCCAAAGATGGAAAGAATGCTTTTTATGATGCAAGCGATGAGCTGGGACTGAGCAGGGAAGCGTATTATTTTATCGGTGGTATTATGAAGCATATGAAAGGTATGACTGCGATTACCAATCAGCTTGTAAATTCTTATAAACGTTTTGTGCCGGGCTATGAAGCACCGGTATATATTGCATGGTCTGCGAAAAACCGCAGTCCGCTGATTCGTATTCCGGCGGTCAAAGGAGAGGGAACGAGGATAGAACTGAGAAGTCCGGATCCGGCAGCAAATCCTTATCTGACACTGGCGGTATGTCTGGCAGCAGGTCTGGATGGAATTGAAAACGAGATTATGCCTCCGAAGAGTGTGGATCAGAATATCTTTGAGATGTCAAAGGTTGAGAAAAAGGCAGCTAAGATTGAGGCGCTTCCATGCAATCTTCTGGATGCAGTCCGTGAGCTGGAAAAAGATGAGTTTATCAAGGATGTTCTGGGCGAGCATATGACAGATTTGTATGTGCGTGCGAAGAAGGCAGAGTGGAATGATTATACGATGCAAGTGACAAGCTGGGAAGTAGACCAGTATCTCTACAAATTCTGATGGAAGCCAAAGCAATGAGACTCAGCAGAATAAGGGGAGATGTTGGATGAGTGGAATTATAGTAGTATTTCCAAAAATTGAAGATGCGAAGAGTATTCGCAATCTCCTGGTGCGTCATGGGTTTGAGGTGACAGCTGTCTGTACGACGGGAGCGCAGGCACTGTATCAGGCAGATGATATGGGCAGTGGCATTGTTGTATGTGGGTATCGATTCAGTGATATGTTTTATTCACAGCTTCGCCAGTGCCTTCCAGCGGGGGTTTCCATGCTTCTTCTCGCTTCACAGCGCATACTGGCACAGAAAGAACCAGATGATGTCATGAGCGTGGCAATGCCCTTGAAAGTTCATGAATTACTTGATACAATCAATATGATTCAATATTCTGTGGCGCGCAAGCGGAAGAAGAAAAAAGAAAAGCCGAAAGAGCGTGATCCGAGAGAAAAGAAGATTATTGATGAAGCAAAAAAACTGCTCATGGAGCGTAATCATATGACAGAAGAAGAGGCTCACCGTTACGTGCAGAAATGCAGCATGGACAGCGGAAACAATATGGTGGAGACAGCAGAAATGATTATGAGCATCATGAATCTGTAAAAGAGATGTAAGCTATGAGGTGCAGAAGGAGGATAACATCATGAAGTTTACGAAAATGCATGGCATAGGCAATGATTATGTATATGTGAATTGCTTTGAAGAAAAGGTAGAAGACCCAAATCAAACAGCCAGATTTGTCAGTGACCGTCACTTTGGTATTGGTTCCGATGGCCTGATTCTGATTAAGCCTTCGGATGTGGCTGATTTTGAGATGGATATGTACAATTCCGATGGTTCCCAGGGTGCGATGTGTGGCAATGGAATCCGCTGTGTTGCAAAATATGTATACGATTATGGGCTGACAGATAAAACACAGATCAGTATCAATACCAAAAGTGGCATCAAATATCTGGATTTGACTGTGGAAGATGGAAAAGTGACTCTTGTGAAGGTAAATATGGGAGCACCGGATACGATTGCCAAACACATTCCGATCGTATCGGAAAAGGAACAGGTCATTGATGAGCCGATTGTGGTAGATGGAAAGGAATATCGCATGACGGGGGTTTCTATGGGAAATCCGCATGCCGTTGTTTATATTGATGACGTAAAAGGTCTTGATATTGAGAAAATCGGACCGAAATTTGAAAATCATGAAGTATTCCCGGATCGTGTGAATACAGAATTCTGTAAAGTGTTAGACGATCACACCGTGGAAATGCGCGTGTGGGAGCGCGGAGCCGGGGAGACATTGGCCTGCGGAACAGGCGCCTGCGCCGTGGCTGTTGCTTCTATCTTAAATGGTTATACAAAAGATGAGGTGACAATCAAGCTGCTTGGCGGTGATTTGAAAATTTTCTGGGATCGCAAAGAGAATCTTGTCTATATGACAGGCCCGGCAACCGTTGTGTTTGACGGCGAGATTGAAATTTCGGAATAAAAAAGAATTAGAAAGGGAATGGGTCAGGATGCGAAAAGGCACTGATTCATTCTTTTTTGATGTGGCGGCTGCACAAATCGACAAACTGAAAAAAGGCGTTCCCAACGGGGAGGATAGATGTTATAATGGACAAGATAACATGCGGTGACTCTGGGAAGGGGGAGAAAAATGGCAAAATGTCAGTTGTGTGGTGGAAAAATTCGTAATGGACGTTGTTCTTTGTGTGGATGGATTAATCAGGATAAGAAGGAATACCTGCTGAATAAGAGCAGCTGTGATGATAAGCCGTTGACACATGTGCATCAGGAAGAGAATTTTGGTTCTTTTCAGAAAACAGAAAAGAAAACAAAGACAGCAAAGACATCCTCTGTTCAGAAAAAAACTGCATCCTATAATCAGAGAAAGACACCAAAAACATCCGGCAGGCAGAAGGCTTCTAAGCAAAAGAAAAAAACGCCTGTGTGGCTGAAAATGATTTTTATCATCATTGGTATCAGTGTGTTCAGCGATCTGCTTGCAGCGGTGATTCGGTGGATAGAAGAAATAGTATCCCTGTTTCTGTAAAATAGATCACGATTTGGAAAGGAGAAACATCATGGCAAATATCATCAGCGATGAGACAATTGAATATGTAGGGATTTTGGCAAAACTGGAATTATCTGACGAAGAAAAAGAAGCTGCCAAAAAAGATATGGGAAGAATGCTGGACTATATTGATAAGCTTAATGAACTGGATACCAGCAGTGTGGAGCCGATGTCCCATGTATTTCCGGTACACAACGTATTCCGTGAGGATGTTGTTGTAAACGGAGATGACAGAGAAAATATGCTGGCGAATGCACCGGAACAAAAAGACGGACAGTATGAAGTTCCGATGACCACGGTAGAAGAATAGGAGGAAAATCATGGGATTATTAGACCTGACAGCCGTAGAGCTGGGCAAGAAGATCAAGGCCGGTGAGGTATCCGTTTTGGAAGCAACAAAAGCTGCTCTTGATCAGATTAAAGAAAAAGACGACCTGTACAACTGCTATGTAACAGTGGACGAGGAAGGTGCGTTGAAACAGGCAGAAGAAGTACAGAAAAAAATAGATGCAGGAGAATTGACCGGACCTCTGGCAGGTGTTCCTGTGGCAATCAAAGACAACATGTGCACCAGGGGACTGCTTACCACTTGCAGCTCTAAAATTTTGGGAAATTTTGTACCTACCTATACGGCAGAAGCAGTTCTCAATCTGGAGAAGGCAGGGGCTGTCATTCTTGGAAAAACAAATATGGATGAGTTTGCGATGGGAAGTACCACAGAGACTTCTTACTATGGTGTGACAAGAAACCCGCACAATCCGGATCATGTACCTGGCGGTTCTTCCGGTGGTTCCTGCGCTGCAGTTGCTGCAAATGAGTGTTTCTACGCACTGGGATCTGATACGGGTGGTTCAATCCGTCAGCCAAGTTCTTTTTGCGGTGTGACGGGAATCAAACCTACTTATGGTACCGTATCCCGTTATGGCCTGATTGCATATGGTTCTTCTCTCGATCAGATTGGACCTGTGGCAAAAGACGTGACAGACTGTGCAGTGATTCTTGAGACGATTGCTTCTCACGATAAGAAAGACAGCACTTCTGTAGCGAGAGAAGATTTGGATTTTACTTCTGCACTGGTGGACGATGTAAAGGGCATGCGCATTGGTATTCCGAGAGATTATCTCGGAGAAGGACTGGACAGCGAAGTAAAGGCTGCTGTTTTGGATGCTGCAAAGAAGCTGGAAGCAAAAGGGGCGATTGTAGAAGAATTTGACTTGAGCCTGGTAGAGTATGCGATTCCGGCTTATTATGTCATTGCTTCCGCGGAGGCAAGCTCCAATCTGTCCCGTTTTGACGGTGTCAAATACGGATATCGTGCGAAAGAATATGATGGACTGCACAGCATGTACAAAAAATCTCGTTCAGAGGGATTTGGCGCAGAAGTAAAACGCCGTATTATGCTTGGTTCCTTCGTACTGAGCTCTGGCTATTATGATGCTTACTATCTGAAAGCTCTGCGCACAAAAGCACTGATTAAGCAGGCGTTTGACAGAGCCTTTGAAAAATACGATGTCATTCTCGGACCGGCAGCGCCGACCACTGCACCGAAACTCGGAGAATCCTTGAGTGATCCGCTGAAAATGTACCTGGGTGATATTTATACGATTTCTGTAAATCTTGCCGGACTTCCTGGAATGTCTGTTCCGGCTGGAGAAGACAGCAAAGGTCTGCCGATTGGTGTACAGTTTATCGGCGATTGCTTCAAGGAGAAAAACATCATCCGCGCAGGATATGCCTTTGAGTGCAGCAGAAAGGAGACAGAATAATTATGGCAAAGCAATACGAAACCGTCATTGGACTGGAAGTCCACGTAGAATTGGCAACAAAGACAAAGATTTTCTGCTCCTGTTCCACAGAATTCGGAGGAGCACCAAATACACATACCTGTCCGGTATGTACCGGAATGCCGGGCTCTCTGCCTGTACTCAATAAGCAGGTGGTAGAATATGCACTGGCAGTTGGCCTGGCTACAAACTGCCAGATTCATCAGAACTGTAAATTTGACCGTAAGAACTATTTCTATCCGGATAACCCGCAGAACTACCAGATTTCTCAGTTGTATCTTCCGATCTGTCACGATGGATGGGTGGAGATTGAGACCGAGAACGGAACGAAAAAAGTGGGTATCCATGAGATTCATATGGAAGAGGATGCCGGAAAGCTGGTACACGATGAGTGGGAAGGCTGTTCTCTCGTAGATTATAACCGAAGCGGTGTGCCGCTGATTGAGATTGTATCTGAGCCGGATATGAGAAGTGCTGACGAGGTCATTGCATATCTGGAAAAATTGAGACTTTTAATCCAATATCTTGGCGCTTCTGACTGCAAGCTGCAGGAAGGTTCCATGAGAGCGGACGTCAACCTGTCTGTCCGTGAAGTGGGAGCAAAAGAATTTGGAACAAGAACAGAGATGAAGAACCTGAACTCCTTTAAGGCAATTGCAAGAGCCATCGAGGGCGAGACGGCCCGTCAGATTGACCTGATTGAGTCCGGCGAGGGTGTTGTGCAGGAGACTAGAAGATGGGATGATACAAAAGAGCGTTCCTATGCGATGCGTTCCAAAGAGGATGCACAGGATTACCGTTATTTTCCGGATCCGGACCTTGTTCCTGTTATCATCAGTGACGAGTGGATCGAGGAAATCCGAAGCAGACAGCCGGAATTCCGCACCGAGAAGCTGGAGCGTTACAAAGAAGAATTTGATATTCCACAGTACGATGCAGAGATTTTGACAAACTCCAAGAAGCTGGCAGATATTTTTGAACAGACAACAGCAATCTGCAAAAAACCGAAAAAGGTTTCCAACTGGTTGATGGTAGAGACGCTTCGACTTCTCAAAGACAACAACCAGGAGCCGGAGGATTTGAAATTTGCACCGGAAAATCTGGCAAAACTGATTGATCTTGTAGATGAAGGCACAATCAACAACAAGACTGCCAAAGAAGTATTTGAAGTTATCTTCAAAGAAGATGTAGATCCACAGGCGTATGTAGAGGAGCACGGATTGAAATCTGTCAACGATGAAGGTGCGTTGCGTGCGGTAATCGAGGAGATTGTTGCTGCAAATCCGCAGTCTGTATCAGATTACAAGGGCGGAAAGCAGAAGGCAATGGGCTTTTTGGTTGGCCAGACAATGAGAGCCATGAAGGGAAAAGCAGATCCGGGATCTGTCAATAAAATCTTGAAGGAAATTTTGGAACGATAAAGATGGAAAAAAAGCAATTTTACAAAACGGTGACGGCACTGGTGCTGCCGATGGCTTTGCAGAATTTGATCAATGTAGGTGTCAGCTCCGCCGATGTAATCATGCTTGGAAAAGTAGGGGAGACGGTTTTATCCGCCTCCTCTTTAGCGGGGCAGATTTATTTTATCATGACACTGATCTTTTTTGGACTGACGTCCGGAGCGGCTGTGCTGACTGCTCAGTACTGGGGCAAACAAGACACCAGAACGATTGAGAAAATTCTTGGATTGACGCTTCGCATGGGCATATTGGTGTCGGTCGTATTTACGCTGGCAGCATGGATCATTCCGACTTCTTTGATGAAAATTTTTACTTCGGATCCGGCGATTATTGCGGAAGGTGTCAAATATCTGAAAATTATTTCTCTCTCTTACACCATTTCAGGTATCACAATGGTGTATTTTAATGTGATGCGAAGTGTGGAGCGGGTGATTGCGGCAACGGCTACCTATGCCTGCTCGCTGGTGATTAATGTGGTGTGCAATGCCATTTTTATTTTTGGCTTTTTGGGCCTTCCTGCCATGGGAATCCGCGGCGCTGCACTTGGTACGCTGATCGCAAGGATCTTTGAAGTGACGGTGGTTTGCGTATATGCATCAAAAAATACAACCATTCGCTTTCACTTGCGGGATATGGTAAGCAGAGACAAACTGCTGATTCAGGATTTTTATCGGTATGCGATTCCTGTTATGATCAATGAGCTGGCGTGGGGTGCGGGAATGGCGATGATTTCTGCCATCATCGGACATCTGGGAAGTGCTGCGGTTGCTGCGCACTCGGTTACGCAGGTGAGCCGTCAGCTTGCGATGGTGGTCAGCCATGGAGTTGCATCGGCAGCAGGCATTCTCTGCGGAAAGGCAATCGGCGAAAACAAAGAAGAAATGGCGAAAGTGTATGCATCACGACTCGTCAAATTGTCGCTGGTACTTGGAATTGCAGGAGGAATACTGATTTTGGGAATCTCGCCGATTGCGAGAACCTTTTTGAACCTGACACCACAGGCAAAATCGTATCTAAGCTTTATGATGTTTGTGATGGCGTATTTTGTGGTGGCGCAGTCGGTAAACTGTACTTGGATTGTAGGAATTTTCCGTTCCGGTGGAGATACAAAATTTGGATTGTATATGGATGCCGGATGTATGTGGGGCGGTTCGATTGTACTCTCGTTGATTTGCGGATTTGTACTTCATATGCCGATGCCGTACCTGTATATCATTCTCTGCAGTGATGAATTTTTGAAACTTCCGTTCATCTGGAAGCGCTACAAGTCTTATAAATGGCTGAAAAATGTAACCAGATAATTTTTGTCCAAAATAAAAATAAATTACCTCTTCACAAGATGTTGTGTTTGTGGTATACTCTGTTCTACAAGATGTTGTGTTGTTTGAGCGCGGCATTGAAAAATAGGAGTAGCTGTTTCCGCGGCAGAATCTGGGGATATATGGAGCAGCTACAAATATGAGAGGACATCAGGAGTGAGAAGTTATGATCTATGTAATAAAGAAAGATGGTACAAAAGAAGAGTTTAATGCGGAGAAGATTGTAGAGGCAGTCAACAAATCCGCGGCAAGAATTTTATATACATTTTCTGAGGAGGAGAAACAGTTTATCATTCAGTTTGCTACAGAGCATGCGCAGTCACTGAATAAGACAGAGATTCCGATTCAGGATATGCACAACATTGTGGAAGGCGCTTTGGAGAAAGTGAATCCGGCAGTCGCAAAGAGCTATCGCGATTACCGCAACTATAAACAGGATTTCATTCATATGATGGATGATGTTTACACAAAGAGCCAGGCGATTCGCTATATCGGAGACAAGAGCAATGCCAATACGGACAGTGCTCTGGTAGCGACGAAGCGAAGCCTGATTTTTAACGAACTGAACAAAGAGCTTTACCGTAAATTTTTCATGAACCGCAATGAGCTGCAGGCATGCAAGGATGGATATATTTACATTCACGACCAGTCTGCCAGACTCGATACGATGAACTGCTGTCTGTTTGACGTGGCCACCGTATTAAAGGACGGTTTTGAGATGGGAAATGTATGGTACAACGAGCCAAAGACGCTGGATACCGCGTTTGATGTTATGGGTGATATCATCCTGAGCACAGCAGCACAGCAGTATGGTGGTTTCACAGTTCCTGAGGTGGATAAAATTCTCGGACCATACGCACAGAAAAGCTATGATAAATATGTCAGTGAATTTTTGAAATATTCGGATCCAAGCTGGGCAGGAAGAGAAGAAAAAGCGATTGAGTATGCGATGGATAAGGTTCGCAGAGATTTTGACCAGGGTTGGCAGGGAATCGAATACAAGCTGAACACGGTTGGTTCTTCCCGCGGCGATTATCCGTTTGTAACCGTGACACTGGGTCTTGGAACAGAGCCGTTTGAGAAAATGTGCAGCATCTCTCTTCTGAATGTTCATATGGGCGGACAGGGAAAAGAGGGACATAAAAAACCGGTGCTTTTTCCGAAGATTGTATTTTTGTATGACGAAAACCTTCATGGTTCTGGAAAACCATGTGAGGACGTGTTTGAGATTGGTGTGGAGTGTTCTTCCAAGACTATGTATCCTGATTGGCTGTCCCTGACAGGAAAGGGATATGTGCCGAGTATGTACAAGCAGTATGGAAGAGTGGTAAGCCCGATGGGATGTCGTGCTTTCTTAAGTCCTTGGTACGAGAGAGGCGGCATGTATCCGGCAGATAAAGATGACAAACCGGTATTTGTCGGTCGTTTTAATATTGGAGCTGTCAGCCTTCATCTTCCGATGATTCTTGCAAAGGCACGCTCAGAGAGCCGCGATTTCTATGAGGTGCTGGATTTTTATCTGGAGATGATTCGTGATCTGCACAAACGCACATATGAATATCTGGGACAGATGCGTGCTTCCACCAACCCGCTTGCTTACTGCGAGGGTGGATTCTACGGCGGACATCTGAAGCCAAATGAGAAGATTGGAAAAATTCTCAAACCAATGACCGCTTCTTTTGGAATCACGGCACTGAATGAGCTGCAGGAGCTTTACAATGGAAAATCAATTGTGGAAGACGGACAGTTTGCACTGGATACTTTAAAGTATATCAACCAGAAGGTAAATGATTATAAGGAAGAAGACGGATATCTGTATGCGATTTACGGAACACCGGCAGAGAGTCTGTGTGGTCTGCAGGTAGAGCAGTTCCGCAAAATGTATGGATTGGTGGAAGGCGTTTCCGACAGACCGTACGTGAGCAACAGCTTCCACTGCCATGTGACAGAGGAAATCACTCCGATTGAGAAGCAGGATCTGGAGGGACGTTTCTGGGAGTTCTGCAACGGCGGAAAGATTCAGTATGTGCGTTACCCGATCGGCTATAATAAAGAAGCTATCCGCACGCTGATTCGCCGTGCGATGGACCTTGGCTACTATGAAGGTGTCAACCTTTCGCTTGCTTACTGCGATGACTGTGGTCATGAGGAACTTGAGATGGATGTATGTCCGGTATGCGGCTCCAGAAACCTGACGAAGATCGACCGTATGAACGGATATCTTTCGTATAGCCGTGTTCATGGAGATACTAGACTGAACGATGCCAAAATGGCAGAGATCGCAGAGAGAAAGTCCATGTAAGTATCATTTATAGTGAAACATAAACAGGATTTTGTCATATACTTTGGATGTGGCAAAATCCTGTTTTTTGTAATTTCAGTTTGTCTGGGCGATTGTATGTTTAGGCAGAAAGAGAGTCGTTCAGAACAGGACAAATTGAGCCTTTCCAACAAACGTGGAGTCTGATATAATAAAAATAGAAAAAAACAAACTAATATATTGCATGGTGCGGCAGATTTGAGGTGAGAGGATGAAAAAGAAACTTCCGATTGGAATTGAAGATTTTG
>JALFVM010000086.1 GCA_022787145.1 Lachnospiraceae bacterium
GAGAGAAAAGATTTTGTAATGGGAAAGAGCCTCTCGTTTGGAGCAAGCATATAGCGGGAATCCATATACTCCTGCAGTTCCTTACACAGGAAATCCGGAATCGGAACTTTCCGCTTACTTTTCCTTGTTTTTGGAGTGGTAATGATATCCTCCCCGTGAAGACGCTGATAGGTTTTATTGATATCTATCTGTTTTGCAACAAGGTCAATATCAGCGGCAGTAAGTGCCAGAAGTTCCCCTTCACGTATCCCAGTCCAGTACAGTACCTGAAAGCAGATATAGGATAGAGGTTTGTCCTTAATACCTTCGCGAAAAGCAATATACTCATCGTAGGTCCAGTAATCCATTTCCTCTGCCTTTGCCTGTCCGATGCTTCCAGCCTGACCACAGGGATTCGTGTTTAAATCGTAGAAACGTTTTGCGTAGTTAATCATGCAGGTGAGCTGATTGTTGATGGTTTTCAGATACGTTTTTGAATATCCTTTTGGGGAATTCATCAACTGATTCTGCCATTTTCTCACATCGGAAGCCTTGATTTCATTGATGGGCTTCTTGCCAAAGAAAGGTAGGATGTGAGTCTCACAAATATGCTTCTTGGTCAGGATGGTTGACTTCTTCAGGCGGGCGGTCATATCCTCCATATAAAGTTCGTAGAGATTCTGGAAAGTCATATCCGGGTTGGCAGACTGCTTCTCGAGAAAATCCCTTTCATAAGCCAGAGCTTCCTTTTTGGTGGCGAAGCCTCGTTTCCACTTCTGTCGGTTGTTGCCCTGCCAGTCCGTATAGTAGAACTTGCAGAACCATTTACCAGTCTTGTTATCTTTGTAAGCTGGCATAAACATCATCTCCTTTGTAAATTGTAAGTATCTTTAGAATTGTCCGAAAATCTTGCATCGGATATTGTTCTAAGGAAACGCTGATTAATTCAACATTTCTGCTTTAAGCAGCTCGCCATATCCTGTATAATAGAAGTATCAAAAACAGGGATGGTGTGCTGCATGAAACAACAATCATTTTGTGACATTGAATACTCCAATCGTCGGCGAAAAACAAAACGCGAAGAATTTCTTGATTCCATGAATGAAATCATTCCATGGGATCAATGGATCGAGTTCATCCGACCATACTATTACAGCAACAAGCGTGGCCGTCGGCCAAAAGATATTGAAGTCATGCTCCGCATGTACCTTATGCAGAACTGGTTCAATCTTTCTGATGAAGGAATAGAAGAAGCCATCTATGACAGCTATGCCATGAGAAGTTTTCTTGGAATCAACTTCATCGATGAACAGGTACCGGATGCGACAACACTGCTGAAATTCCGGCATCTGTTGGAGAAGCATCACATCGGTGAGAAGATTTTTAAAGATGTGAGCGATCGCCTTGAAAAAGCTGGTTTGATCATGCATGGCGGCTCCATTGTTGATGCGACAATCATCGCAGCTCCGAGTTCAACCAAGAACAAGGAAGGAAAGCGTGATCCTGAGATGCACCAGACGAAAAAGGGAAACCAATGGTATCATGGCATGAAAGTTCATGCCGGAGTGGATGCCGGAAGCGGTTATGTCCATACGATTACAGGAACAGCAGCAAATGTCCATGACATTGATGAAACCGTAAATCTTCTTCGAGAAGATGATGAAGTCTGCTACGGAGATTCAGGATACAGCGGAGTGGAAAAGAGACCGGAGATTCAGGAGAATGAGCATTTCCGCAATATCGAATTCCGGACAAATGTCAGACCATCCAGCCTTAAGATCACATCCAGCTACACAGGATTCAACTGGGATAAGGAAATCGAAAACCGAAAATCGTCTGTCCGGTGCAAAGTGGAACATCCGTTTTTGATTGTCAAGAAACAGTTCGGTTATGCCAAGGTTGTATATCGTGGCATTGCTAAAAACATGAACCGTTTTCATATCTTGTTTGCCAGTGCAAATCTCGTAAAGTGTTTCCGTGCCGGTCGGACTGCGGAGTTTTGCAGGGGATAGTGCGCCTATTCTGGGGAAATCCTCAAAGAATTACAGGATATGGATCCGAAAATCAGTTCATTTCAGCCTGTTCCGGGCAATTAATTGATATAACAACTAAAAAAATTTTGCAAAAGCTGGTTTGATGACAGAATATCGTTATTAATCAGCGTTTCCCTAATTCGCCTGCTCTCTCCCAGCAGTCCAAAACATAATCTCTCAGTGCCTCTCCTGTTTCTCCATTCGGTCCCTTCTGAAGACGTACACAGCACTCTCCGATCTGTACCAGACAGTTTGCCACTGCTTCTTTGCTCTCATCCGTCACTTCCATTGCTGCACCGAGTACAAACTGCTCCAGTGCTGCTTCGTAATTTCCTTCTTTGTTTTTCAGAGTGTCACCTGCACTGTAATAATCCGCTGCAGTTTTGCCCT
>JALFVM010000041.1 GCA_022787145.1 Lachnospiraceae bacterium
GTTTCCGCCACAGGCAAAAGTAAAAGCAGTTTTTCATCCGTCCATGAAATGGCATCTGATTGAAGAATACGGTATAGACTCTTTTACAGAGATGCCAGATGGAAAGCTTCTGTTTGAACATGATTATGCTGACGATGAGGGGCTGTTGTCCTGGGTGCTTTCATGCAGGGACACGGTAACTGTTCTTGAACCAGAATCTATAAGGGAGAAAGTGTTTCGTATCGCTTCAGAACTTGCAGATAAATACAGAAATAAGGGGGACTACGATAATGAAGAAATGGTATGATGAAGAATATAGATTTTCAATAGAGGTAACAGGTTTTCTGCGAGGTGATCATACAGAATACCTATGCAGGAATGGTGAAGAAATAGGTGATAAATACACCTGTACATACGGCTGTCCTGTGAATGAGCAGGGCTATGGAATATGTTCTAAAATGATGCAGATACTTTATGGTGATATGCAGGCTGTTAGAAGTGGCGGAGATCTGACACTTGTTGGAGGAACGAAAGCGAATGTAAAGGACTATGTTTGCCCGGACGGATGTGTATGCTTTCGAATGACAGTCGAAAAGACAGGCGCAGGGAATTTTTACAAAGGTAAATATTATCAGGAGTAGAGAGAAAATGGCATTTGATTTCAAGAAAGAATTTAAAGAATTTTACATGCCAAAGAATAAGCCGGAAATAGTGGCTGTTCCGAAGGCAAATTACATCGCTGTAAGAGGAAAAGGTAATCCGAACGAAGAAGGTGGCGAGTACAAGCAGGCGGTAAGCATATTATATGCGATAGCATATACTTTGAAGATGAGCTATAAGTCAGATTATAAAATAGAAGGATTTTTCGAGTATGTAGTACCGCCGCTGGAAGGTTTCTGGTGGCAAGACGGAGTGGATGGCTGTGATTACAGTATAAAAGCTGAATTTCATTGGATATCAGTCATTAGGCTTCCGGATTTTGTGACAAAGAAGGATTTTGATTGGGCGGTGGGAACTGCATCTGCGAAGAAGAAAATGGACTGTTCCAGAGCCGAATTCCTTACAGTTGATGAGGGTTTGTGTGTTCAGATTATGCATCACGGACCTTTTGATGAGGAACCCACAACGGTTGCAATTATGGATAAATTTCTGGAAGATCATGGATATCGTAATGACTTTAGCCATGGCAGACTTCACCATGAGATATATATGTCTGATGCAAGAAAGGTTGCTCCTGAGAAGTGGAAGACTGTAATCAGGCATCCAATATGTAAAAAATCATTCTAAATAGAATATAGACACTGCCGAATGTTGAGGGAGGGAATGTCAAATGAAATTTATCCAAGTTACAAAAGAAAATTTGGAAAAAGAGCACATCTGCTGTGCAATCTCAAATAATAAGGATGTACAGGTTACATCGAAAAAATCATGGCTTTCGGAACGATTTGATGAAGGTTTGGTTTTTTTGAAAAGTGAAGAGAGAGGGAAGTGTTTTATCGAGTATATTCCTGCAGAGTATGCATGGAATCCAATTGATGCCAAAGGATATATGTATATTGATTGTTTGTGGGTTTCGGGTTCTTTCAAGGGGCATGGATACGCAAACGAACTGCTAAATTATTGTATTGAAGACAGTAAACAGAAAGGAAAGAAAGGACTTTGTATTTTATCGTGTGCGAAAAAGAAACCATTTCTTTCTGATCCTAAGTTCTTGAAATATAAAGGATTTGAACCCTGTGATGAAGCAGACAATGGAGTACAGCTCTGGTATCTGCCATTTGACAAAGAAGCAGAGCCGCCAAAGTTTAAGGAAAATGCCAGGCATCCGCATATCGATGAGAAAGGATATGTTCTTTTCTACACCTATCAGTGTCCTTATAATGCAAAGTATGTCCCTGTTTTAGAGAATCTTGCAAAAGAGAAAGATATCATATTAAAGACGGTTCATATAAAGAGCAGAGAAGAAGCCCGGAATGCACCAACACCGATTACAACATATGCATTGTTCTGTGATGGTGAATATGTTACAAATGAGCAGATGAATGATAAGAGATTTTTAAAACTAATATCAGAATTATAGAATTCATAGTAAAATATATTATTTTTGTATTGACTCCTACGTTGCGTAATAGTTTAGAATATAATTATCGAGAGGAGGAAATGCCGGTGAAGACAGTAAATGAAGTAAGTAAATTAACGGGAGTGAGTATACGCACTCTTCAGTATTATGACTCTATTGGATTATTAAAACCAAGTGATCACACAGAGGCTGGATATAGGTTGTATGACGATACATCCCTTGAAAGGCTGCAGCAGATTTTACTGTTTAAGGAGCTGGAATTTCCGTTAAAAGAAATTAAAAAGATCATAGATGCCCCAAATTTTGATAAGAATAAAGCATTGGATCAGCAAATAGAACTGCTTACTATGAAAAAAGAGCATCTTGAAAATCTTATTCATTTCGCTCACGAAATAAAAATGTCAGGAGTAAAGAAAATGGATTTTACAGTATTTGATACAAAGAAGATTGATGAGTATTCGAAGCGTGCCAAAGAGCAGTGGGGTCAAACACCAGAGTATAAAGAATACGAAGAGAAAGCAAAAAAATGGACAGATGAGGATCAGGAAGATATAATGAAAGAGTTTATGAACATTTTTGCTGAATTTGGTCAGATGAAAGAAATGGCCCCTCACTGTGAAGAAGTTCAGCTGCAGGTAAAGAAGTTACAGGAGTATATTACAGAGCATTTTTATGATTGCTCAAAAGAAATATTAACCTGCCTTGGAAAAATGTATTCTGCTGGAGGAGAATTCACAGAGAATATTGATAAAGTCGGGGGCATCGGAACTGCTGAGTTTACAGATAAGGCGATAGAGGTTTACTGTAAGCAGTAGGAATCTGTCATAAATGGATGAAAAGATAATATCTGTTACTGATAATTCAGTGTAAAACAGACTGGAATCTGTGTGGTTTCGGTCTGTTTTTCATTTTTGTGTTATGATATTAAAAACTATTGAACGGGAATTCTGATAGAGAGGAATCGAAAAATGTTATTCTTAATCTGAAAAATTGACACATATGAATAGAATAATCGTCTATATAAGGTCAAAATTTTCTTGTATTATATAATATCAGGAGGATGTGATCATGAAAATAGAACGATTAGAAACAGAGAGATTGATTCTTCGAATATATGAAGAACGGGATCTGCAAGATTTATATGAATATCTTTCAGACGAAGATGTGGTTGCTTTTGAACCATATGAGCCGATGAATCTGGAAGAAGTAAAAAAGTGTCTGGAAGATCGAATTGTGTCTGGAGAATTTCTGGCAATTGAAGAAAGAATTACCGGAAAGATGATTGGAAATATTTATGTGAGTGAAAGATATGCAGAATCTGTAGAAATAGGATATGTGGTAAATCGCAGATTTTGGAAGAAAGGCTATGCATATGAAGCTTGCAATCGGGTATGTAAGTATATTTTTGAGCAGGGAAAGCATAGAATAGAGGCTGATTGTGACCCGCTTAATGAAGCTTCCTGGAAGCTGCTTGAACGACTGGGCTTTCAGCGGGAAGGGTATTTGCATAAGGATATTTATTTTCGAAAAGATGAGGATGGAAACCCAATCTGGAAGGATACCTATATTTATTCCATGTTATGCGAGCACGAACATATTGATGATTCTAAAATAAAAGGATTGGAGATTCAAATGTGGGAAGCTGCCAGAAACAGGGATAAGGAGGCGTTCTTAAACGTTGTTTCAGAAGATGCTGTCATGGTTTGCGGAGGGAATCGCTGTACGGGAGCGGAATACGCCCAAATCATAGAGGAATTTGACTGCAAGGATTACATGATTTCTGATTTTGAGGTTGTCGCAGAAAATAATGATTTTATACAAGTGCATTACATGATAACAACAACAGTAAATGATGAGGCAAACAAAGATCTTGCAGGTACTTTTCATATATCAACTACATGGAAAAGATTTGGGGAGGATTTCAAAGTGGTATTCAATATGGATAGTGTATAGTCTATCGATTCTATTTTTATCTATGACAATCTTGAAAAGAAGGCAGCTCTCTTTTGAGGAAGGATGCAGTACATTTCTCTCGGTATGGCTTTTTAGAATTTCAATTTGAGTAATATAAAGAGGATTCTGCAGGCGTTTCAAAAAAAGAGACAGATGCCAGTGAGATTTATGTTATACATGCACTCAATACAGTTTACATCAGCGAACTGGATAGATGGATTACAGGGACAATCATCGGGATTTAGATAGGCGGCTGTGCAAAATATTGGAGGAAAGTAATAATATATTAACGGTACATACAGACTTTGATATAAATGAGAGGAGAAACACGAATGAAAGTTACATATGAACATAAACCAGCAATGACTTTTATTGGCTTTTCTACTTCTATCCGCCCGGAGGAGGGCTATCAGAAGTGTCCCGAATTTTGGGATAAGGAGTATGCACAGAAATATGCACGGCTCTGGCAAACTATGAAGCCAGAAAGTCTGATAGAGAAAGCTATTCTTGAAAATGGCGTGGGTATGTTTGCCATCTGCGACGAAAAGGAAGGTGCCTTTGGCAAACATTGAATACTCAGGTAATGAAAAATGGTATCGATGGATAATCGAGCTAAAAGAAACAGAGAAAATCATTGGTACCTGTTATCCCCGATTTTGTCAGGCTTGCTTGACCAGACGAAGAGTGAGGTCGAGCCAGGAGAACAGTTGAAAAGATTGAATACAGACTGTCTGGATTTTTTCCAGAGGTTATAGCGGACTTATGATGAGAAGTAAAACAAGAATTTTAATTATTTTTATTGTGCTATTTTTTATTGGAGTGGCGGCAGCTATTTTCAGATACAATCAGGAAGGATTTACCGGAAACCGTGTCAAAAATCCGGATTCTTATTTGCTGGATATAGAGAGGATGAACGGAACAGATCTGCATACACTTGATCTGCAGACTGGTGATGTCCTCAAGATTCAATTTGAAGCATTAAAGGGCTCTCTATATATGGAAATAAAAGCTCCGGATGGAACCTTAATTTATTGCGGAAACGGAAAGGAAACAACGGATTTTACTGTAAACATCACGGAAAGTGGAGTTTATACGATTGTAGTCTGTGCACGCCATGCAAAAGGAGGGGTTATCCGAATTGAGAAATATGAGTATTGAAGCAGCAAGAACTGGTTTTGAAGCCAGTTTTGAGGAAGCTGATTTCTATTAATAAGCAAACACAGGATGAAAAGCATTTAAAAGATATTTTGGCGATAATAAATGTCAAATCCGGCATGAAGGTTTTAGACCTTGGCTGCGGCAGTGGATATTTGACATTTCCAATTGCAAAGAGAAATGAAAATGCATATGTTGTAGGATTGGATATTGTAACAGATACATTGGAGAGAAATACCAAAAAGGCTCAGGAAACAAATATAAAAAATGTGGAATTTATTTCGTATGATGGTATTACTTTTCCTTTTGAGGATAATTCCTTTGATTTGGTTGTTACAAGATATGCCCTTCATCATTTTCCGGAAATCAGGAAGAGCGTTCGTGAAGTTGCTCGAGTATTGAAGGGTGATGGTCTATTCTTTATATCGGATCCCAGACCAAATGCTTGCGATATCACAAGATTTGTAGATGATTATATGCAGCTTAAGAAGGATGGTCATATAAAATTCTACACTAAGGATGAATGGATGCAGATATGCGGTGAAAATCATATGCATTACGTTCATTCTTTTGATTCGGAAATACGTTTTCCAAAGAAAAAGAGTACGGCAGAAGGATATGAAGAGGTCCTTTCCAGACATGAAAAATCGATTATTGAAAGTTATCGGCTGACACAAACAGAAGATGAAATATGGATAACAGAACAGGTGAATAATCTTTTGTTTACATTAACATAAAGTGCTTGCGATATTACCGGATGGGCAGTATGTTGGACGTTTGTATTTTTCAATACTAAAAAATGAATATCTGGAGTGGTGTAACACACAGTCGCAGACATCACCAGGGTTCGTAAGTTTTTGAAGGTCAAAATCTTGATAAAAGAGAAAGGAGCAATAAGATGAAAAAAAGGTTTTTTATCCCGGCCTGCGTACTGGCAGCTGTGGCGGTCGGTTTTGTCATTTATGCCGTTGGGCACCCAGAGCTATCGTTTCCATGGAGCATCCAGCTCACCCACATCCTGTACGGGCTGTATGCGGATGCGGTAGTGCTGCTGTTTGTGCTGGCGTTCTGGAAAAATGCCACCTGCCTGAATGTTCTGACACTCCTGTTCGAGCTTGGCGCGGTCTTTTTCCTGGTGCAGTCCGTGATCGCCGTTTTTCCGGAGGGATGGTCCAACTGGTATTTGCCTCTGGCTCTGGCGCTGAACTGCATTGCGCTGCTCCTGAACACCGTCCAGCGGAGAAAACAGCAAAGAAAGGATGAACCGAAAGAATGATGGTGCTTTCAACCTTTTTTGTTGGTCTTTCCATCAAGGGAGATAGTAATTCAGACAAATGGCTGAAATGCTTAATGATTATACACGGAATCTTTTTCATCAGCTGCTTTATCATGCCGATGACGGGTGTTAGCATATAAGCATTTCGAAAAAGCAAATTAACAAAGTCCAGTTTTTGGAGCTGGAGAAATCGGGATTATACATAACAAAATACGTGAAGGGATAGTGGTCAAATGATATATAGATTTCGTGCAGGGATATATACTGAGGGAGGTCGTGCATTTATCAAGATACCATTTAATGTGTGGGAAGAGGCAGGCATAAAGGGGAATATTCCATGTAGGGTGTCTATCCTTGGTCTCTCTTTTGAATGTAAACTTATTCCCAAAGGAAATGGGAATTATTTCGTCCCAATAACGAAGAAAACGCTGTCGGCACTTGAGCCTGCAGAAGAATATGAAATTGAAATGGAACCGATTGAAACGCTATCGAGAATCAATCATGACAGCCCATATTCTAAGGAACACCCGATACGGAAAATAGATTGCATTGAAACAATACCTATTCAAGCCGGATTCTGTGGTCATTGCTGCGTTGCAATGCTTGCCGGTGTGTCCCTTTCCGATGTGGTCATGCTGATGGGAAAAGGTCATGCATCGTGGTCAAAAATATTAGAAGCATTGGACTATTATGGGATATCCTATGCGCCGAAGGCTGTTTATACCAAAGGCGGCTCATGCCAATTGCCGCTGTGTTGCATAGTAAATAACGACAATAGCTTTATACTTTGGTATAAAGGTTCCTTCTATGGTGTGACAGATGTTGACCCAAAGAAAACAATAAGCTATATTGAAATATTTGTCGCAGGACAATGAGAACAACAAATTCCAATTTATAGGAAAATGGTAGCTGTCATTTATATGAAAAACTGGGATATCGTCAGACAGGAAAAATGGTGTAGTAGCTATATCAGACAAGATATATATGGAAAGGATAGCATTAGTCTCGGATATTCATTCTAACATGTTTGTAAATATTATGGGTAATGGGGAAGCAATGTTTTTTGACGAAGAGATCATGAAACGTTATGAATCGGAAGCTGCACATCGGGATTGGGTCATTGCTAAGTTGGGACAAAAAAGTAATACGTGATTACAGGCAAAATTCTGTGCCATGCGGCGAAAAATTTATCGCATTGTTTTACTGAGTATTTTTAGACTCGTTTTTCAAGCTGTTGTGCCGGTAAAATTCAGGTTTTGTGGACATCAAGTCCACAGCAGCTGTTTTTGAGAATTTTAAATGACAATAAAATAACCTCCTGAAATTTGTAGTTATAAAACTGACAGTGACTGGTCATCCGGAAAATCGAGTCGACTTTGGAAGAGATAAGTTTACGGGCTACTGTAATGCGCCAATCATTGATGCCTTAACGGACGACCGACAACAAATATTTATGCGAGGTTGCCGCTATACAGCCCCGCCACTCACCTCCACGTGTTCTGTAGTGTGTCAGTCTTATAGGGAAACTATATCAGAAGGAAGATAGAATTAAAAGTGAAGGGTAGCCAACTTGTTTCATGACGCATTGGTGCCTTTCGCAGAAAGGCGGATTATATTTATGCAAAAACAATTGCGCACAACAGCAAAAAATGATTCATGATTCACGGGAACTATTCTTCACTTTCAGAATCATCCGTATCCTTCTTGATGAGCTGATCTTTTTCATACTGAATCGAGGAAACCAGGGTACTGCCGCCTACGTAGACTTTTTCTTTGTCATCTACGGTAAAATAATACTCACTGTCCGAAGAATTGCCGATGTAAATCGTCATTTGATTGCCTTCTTCGTCTACTGCTCTTATAGTATAGGCAGGCGCATCCAGCCCATAATATTTTAGTTCATCCGGATTTTCCAATTCACGTTCCGCAGTCAACCCAAGAATCTCCGATTCCATGGTATCCAAATAACTCTGATCAAGTTCCGTTTTCGTATCTCCTGCAAAGTACCACTGCTCCTTCTTCTTTCTCAGCTGTACTTTTCCGCTGTCATTTTTATAAGTAATGGATTTCAGTTCCCCACTAAAATTGGTCACTTCCATCTGCGCTTGCTGCTCCTGCTGCTCTTTTTTGGCTTCTTCTTTTTTATTGAAAAAGCGAAGCCCAATCAACAGCGCCAGCAAAATCAGAAAGATAACCGTTAAAATAGCCAGTCTTTTTTTCTCCTTCAACTTCACTGCCTCCTATGCTTTTCTTCGCTTCCACCATACGACAAATCCCCAGACAAGAACAATTACCGGAAATCCGAAAATCACTGCAAGACCAATCAGTCCCACATGCTGCATCGTGTTATAAGTCACTTCCAGACTTTTCGGTTCAATTGCTACATTTTGTACATCTTTAAAGTTTGCACGAATGGAATTCGTAAACAGCGTCAGATTTTCCAACGTGGTAAAGGTTCCCGTAATCTGCTCATCAATCATGGATGGCGCCGTGATCACAGTCAGCCGCGCTTCTTTTGCTTCTTCCTCGTCAGAGGAGGTTTCTTCTGACTTGCCGTCTTCCTCTGTCTCGTCTTCGGTTTCCGACTCCTCTTCTTCTGTTCCGATTGTCTCAGTCGCGGTTGCTCCGATGATATACGTGCCTTCCTCATCGCCTTCTTCTGTGACTGCATGCGCCGAAGAAGAAGACTGCATAAACGCAGTGACCGTGATGCTGTCCCTCGCCGCCTCTATCTGCGTCATTCCTCTGGAATTGACTAAAAGCACCATCTGACTGGAAATCTCATTGGCAAGCTCTCCCGATACGTTCAGTTGTGGGAAAATATAGTAATAGTTGCCCTGATAACATCTCTGCGGATCTGCAATATAACCGTCCGCCATAGAAAGCCCATATTCCTCCATGATACTTTCCAGATTTGGGAGTGAATCTCCCACAGCACCAAGAATCAGATAGACATTTCCGCCCTGCTCAAGGTAGGTTCTGAGTGTCTTTGTCTCATCTTCTGTCAGATCCTTCGTCGGCGCATACATCAAAAGCATATCACAGTCTTCGGGAATTTCGTTATCCATCAAGAGATTGATCTCTTCCAACTGGAAATTCATTTTGTCCATCAGATCTGTCACAGAGCTTCCAAAGCTGCCTTCTCCGTGACCGGTTGTCTGGTAAATCTTTTTGTTCACATCACTCACAACAGAATTGATGGCACTTGTCAGCTGACCTTCCGCATCAAATGAAGTAGGAGAAGCGCTTCCCGTCGTGTAGTATGCCATTTGATCCACCACCAGAATGTCAGAAAAACTGATCACTTTGCTCTTGTCGGTATCCGGACAGCTGACTACTATACTGTTGGAATCTGCACCATACGTTTCCAGAGCAGACGGATGCTCCACCGGATCAATCCACTCCACATCGATTTTCTTGCTGAGTGCCGTATATTTACTCAAAAATGTTTTGATTCGGTCATCTGCCGATGTCTTGACGGCGAGCACTTTGATTTCAACATCTGAATCCAGATTCTTCAACATCTCTTTGCTCACATCGGAGATTTCATATAAGTTCTGATCGGTCAGATCGATATTTCGAAACCGCTCCGGCATCTGTCCCATAATCAGATTGATGATGATGACAATCGCGATGA
The DNA here is from genome assembly GCA_022787145.1 of Lachnospiraceae bacterium. Taxonomy (GTDB): domain Bacteria; phylum Bacillota; class Clostridia; order Lachnospirales; family Lachnospiraceae; genus JALFVM01. Next base: position 10,081 of record JALFVM010000041.1, read on the forward strand.
CCAGAGCAATCATGCCCATGCTCATAGCTCCGTGTCTGGATGTCTGGCTGGCAAAAATCTCTTTCACAGTCGGTCTTGCTTTCTTTGTTTTTTTCTCTTTTTTCTGAAAAATTTCTTTTATTTTTTTCACCGTTCTGCCCTCCTAACTCCAACGCCTTTTCTGAATACTCTGAATCGTAAGGAAAATAAACAGCCCAATCACCGTCACGTACAGTACAATGCCGCTCGCATCAAAAATCTGATTTCCCGCCACATCAGAAAAAACAGCAATCAGGCTCAGTTTTCCCATAACGTCCGGCAGAAGACTCTCAAAAAGACTGGATTTTACAAGATAGGTGATCACAAGCGCAGCGACGCCAAGGATCTCCATAACTGCTGACACAATCCAGTTTTTCATCACCTGATAGACTGCCAGTGCAATGACAGACCATAAGATTCCAAGTGCAGCAACATTACCGCCGGCCGCAGTCGGCATAAAACTGCTCAGTCCGTCCCACAGATAAACAACAAGCAGTACACCAAAAGTACTGATCACCGCAATAATCTGGCTCTCTGTCAGCGCAGACAGAAACATTCCAATTGCAATATACACACAGCCAAGCAAAAAAAACATCAAAATGCTGCAGTAATCGGCTTTCAGATAGGCGGTTCCCTGTGCTTTGATAATCAAAGGATATAGACAAAACACAGCCACCGGAATCGCAAAAATCGTAACCATGGAAAAATATTTTCCCATAACTACGGAGGTCAAAGACACTGGAGACGTCAGCAAAAGCTGATCTGTCTTATTTTTTCGATCCTCTGCAAAACTGCGCATGGTAAGCAGTGGAATTGCAATCATCAAAATAAAGATCACGCTTGTCAGCGTGTAGGAAAAATAAGGATAGCCGTAACTGAGATTCAGCGCCATAAAATAAACGCCGACAAATCCGCAAAGAAAAGCAATGAAGACGACACCCGTCATGTTTTGCAGATAGGACTGCAGTTCTCTTTTATAAATCGCTTTCATCTCTTACATCCTCCTTCTCATTCTGCTGCGTCAGTTCAAGGAATACATCCTCAAGAGTCGATGTTGTTTTCTGCATAGAAAGAATCGGACATTTTTCTTCGGCAAATGCAAAGAACAGATTTTCCCTGATATCTGCATTCTGTTCCGTCTCGATGGTAATTCTCGTTGTCTGCGGTTCTTCCCCGTGATAATACATTGCCTTTTGAATTCCGGAAATTTTTGACAAGATGACTTCCGACTGTGCTTTCGGCCCCTTCACTACCAGCTCCAGACTTCCGGCTCCCGCCATCAATGCTTCCAGATTTTTAGTCGTATCGCTTGCGACCAGTTTTCCTTTGGAAATAATCAAAATATAATCACACACCTCGCTGATCTCTGCCAGAATGTGTGAACTCAAAATAATCGTATGTTCTTTCGCAAGATTTCGAATCAACTGGCGAATCTCAATGATCTGCTGCGGATCGAGTCCTACCGTCGGCTCATCCAGAATAATAATCTCCGGATATCCAAGCACAGCCTGCGCCAGACCAACTCTCTGTCGGTATCCTTTGGAAAGATTTCGAATCAGTCTTTTGCGTACATCCTCGAGTTTTACCAGACTCATCACCTGATTGACCTGTTTTATTCGTTCCTGCTTTTTTATTTTCTTAATCTCAGCAGCAAACAGCAGGTATTCCTCCACCGTCATCTCCATATACAGCGGCGGAAGCTCCGGCAAATATCCGATGCATTTCTTTGCCGCTTCCGGTTCCTTCAAAATATCATGACCATCGATGAGCACCTCTCCCCCGGTCGCTCCCAGATAACCCGTCATAATATTCATGGTAGTCGATTTCCCTGCTCCGTTCGGCCCCAGGAAGCCATAAATCCGGCCTTTTTCAATCGTAAAATTCAAATGATCCACAGCCAGATGGTCACCGTAGGACTTTGTAAGATCCCTTACTTCAATCATTCTCCTGCTCCTTTCCGAAACATTCCACTATTGTGAACAAATACGTACACTATAAATGCTTCGTAGAGTATTCTATTATAGAAATCAGAAAATTTTATGATAATTGTGTGTTTATTATGTGAACGAAAAAAAGGACAAAAAAATCTCCCCTGAGGGAGATTTGAAAGCAATAAGCAGAACGATAAGCCGGGTTATGTCGTTGAGCGATCATCTGTCTAGGACTGCTGTTGCCAGCAGCCTCAAGCGACCCACCTAAAAGCACGACGGGCAGCCGTATCGCTTTTTATTCGGTCTTGCTTCGAATGGAGTTTACATGTGCCGTTCCTGTTACCAGGGACGCGGTAGTCTCTTACACTGCCTTTCCACCCTTACCGCTTGCGCGGCGGTTTATTTCTGTTGCACTGGTCTGGGAGTCACCTCCACCGGACGTTATCCGGCATCCTGCCCTATGAAGCCCGGACTTTCCTCACCTGACACCTTTCGGTATTGTCAGCCGCGATCGCCTGTCCTGCTTATAACTTCGTTATTGTACCATCCAAAGAAGGATGGGTCAAGCCATAATTTCATGATTTAGGTGTCAAAACCTTGATTACGGATTGTTTCGTGCTACGCACTTCCACAATCCTGCCCCGCATTCGCAATCTATGGGGCCCCCGCCCCACTTCTTGCTCATGTGTGGGCGTGTCAATAAGGTATATCTCCACTTACATGCAAGCATGACGTAGAGAATACCTTTTGACACTGTAATCATACTATACAAAAAGGTCTGATTACATCCATTAATTTCAAATTATCGGAATAGCATCTTAATTCCTGGGGCTGTGCCAAATCAAGCGTTAAAATGCCTATAATTGATTTCGGATTTACAATTCTTTCACCTGAGCCAAGTTCAAATTTTCCTTCTAGCCTGTCTATCATATTTATAAACTTCCTTACCTGCTCTGCATCATTAAATTTAATATACATTTGCTGCATAAAAATCATCCCTTTCCAGTGCGCCGTCTTTCTCCCGATAGACAGCACTTTACAGGTTTCATTGTTCTTAAAGCTCCATACTAATACAACAGCCATCCCGATCATCCTGTGCAGTCGTTTCTATCTTCCTGCAAACAGCCTTTTCCGGCAATCTTATTATTTTACAGCTCCTGCTACTACGCCGCCGATAATCTGCTTCTGAAGTACGATATACAGAATTAAAATCGGGATGACACAAAGCAGCAGTCCTGCCATAATTGTACCATAGTCAGCCGAATAAGTTCCATAGAAACTGTAAGTAGAAAGAGGCAGCGTCAGAAGCTTCTTATCCGTCAGAACGAGTGAAGGTAACAAAAAGTCGTTCCAAAATGCCATGGAATTCAATATCACCATTGTAGAAATAATCGGTTTCAACAGCGGTAATACAATTTTAAAAAATGTTTGGGAATGGGTGCATCCATCTATGTACGCTGCCTCTTCCAATGCAATCGGTACATTTCCCTTGATAAATCCATGGAACATGAATACAGACATCGCCATCGAAAATCCAGTGTGCATAAAAATAAGTGTCAGTCTGTGATTCAGAATATTTAATGTTCCTCCATAAATACTTACCAAAGGAATCATGATTGCCTGGAACGGAATAATCATAGATGCTACCATCAGAGCAAATGTGATTTTTGAAATCATATTGTTGTGTCTTACGATATAATAAGCCAGCATTGCCGCAAACAGTGTAACCAGTATGGTTGAGGATACTGTTATGATCAAAGAGTTTTTAAATGCATTCAAAAAATCCATCTGCGTAAATGCTTTTACAAAATTATCAAACGATAATCCTTTGATCGTATAGAGCCATGAAAACGGACTCTTGATGATATCTCTTTTCTGCTTCAGAGAATTGATCACAACCATCAAAAACGGAAACATATATGCAGCAAAAATAAGAATCAATCCCAGCATTGCCAGCATATTTGCAGCTTTTCTTTTATTTCCTCCAATTGTTGTCTGTTTCATTATGCTTCCACCTCCTGTTTCTTTGTCAGGTATACCTGAAGTCCACTGATACATGCCACAATCACAAACAGAATAAATGCCTCTGCCTGTCCCACGCCAAACTGTCTTGACGTAAATGCCTTCTCATACACATGCATCGCAGCCATTTCCGTAGTTCCATAAGGTGCGCCTGCGGTCAATGACAGGTTCACATCATACACCATGAATGCACGGGAAAGTGTCAGGAATAAACAGATCGTCACAGACGACATCATAAGTGGCATGATAATATTTTTCAATTTTACAAATCCGGAAGCTCCATCAATCTCTGCTGCCTCCATGACATCCTCGCTCAGACCCATAAATCCAGCCACGTAAATCAGAATCATATATCCGGAAAGCTGCCACACAGACACCAATACCAGTGCCGCAAATGCTTTATTTGGGTCGGACAGCCAGGATACCTCAAACAATTTCCATCCGGTAGCTTCTCCAACGCTTACAAATACTCTGGAAAATACAAACTGCCAGATATATCCCAGTACAATTCCACCAATCAGATTTGGTGTGAAGAAACCTGCACGGAAAAAGTTCTGTCCCTTAATTCCTCTCGTCAGAAGATACGCAATTGCAAATGCCAGGACATTTACCAGAACGACTACAACGATTACATACTTAAAAGTAAGAAGCAGAGATGTCCAGAACTGTGCATCTTTCATAACACCTGCAAAGTTCTTCAGTCCCACAAAATTCTTTACTTTGGCTACGCCATTCCAGTCTGTCAGAGTAAGATATATACCATAGATAAATGGAAGAATGACAACTGCAAGGAAGCAAAACAACCCCGGAAATGCAAACATGCAGAAATCCTTTTTGTTCTCTTTTGATCTCATAGTCTTTCTCCTTTCTTATTCCTGATCATCCCAGTATTTCTGAGCTGTTTCAATCAATTCTTCTCTGTCACTTCTTCCTGCAAGATATTTCTGCATAGCCGCTCCGAGAATTGACCAGTGATCATTCGGCACGATTGCTGCTGCATTAAATGCCTTTCCATCCTGCACCTTTTCATAGATGTCACGGCTGAGAGGATCTGCCGGTTCATAAGGATTGTTGATAAATGGTGGAATCACATTACAGGTCTTTACGAGCATCTGCTGGCCGATTTCGCTGTAAACAATCCAGTTCAGAAATTCCTTCGCTGCGGCCTGCTCCTTTTCTGATGCAACCTGTCCATCCATCATCACCTGCTTGGAAGGAGAAGCCTGAATCTGCTGATTTACAAAGTCATTCGGATCATCATTCATAAAATACGGAAGGAAACCGTACTCATCCTCGTTTTCAGCACCGGCCTCAGAAAGATTCGGCCATGCCCAGTTTCCATTGAACCAGAAAGCAGTTTTTCCATCTGCCAGGTCGATTGCCATTTCATCATAGTCAGCGCCCAGCGGATCACCTTTTGCCACGTTGTACTCTTTCAGGACATCAAACATATCCAGAAAATCATTCATACGTTCGTAAGATTCCAGCTTCATTTCACCATTTTTTAATTTTTCGATTACTTCCTGTGCACCTTCGGATGTGCCATCGTAAACTTCATAGACATACTGCAAATGATGTGCGCCCAAAGACCAGTCTTCCTTTGCAAGAGATACTGGTTTCTCAATTCCGGCATCCACCAGACGATCCAGCAGATCTTTGAACTGGCTTAAAGTTTTGATGGAATCCGGATCAAATGCCTCTCCCAGTGCATCCTCGATGACCTTCTTGTTGTAGATCATTCCACGTCCTTCAATACAAAGAGGAAAACTGTAAACCTTTCCATTTACTTTGGTCAGGTATTCCTCCGCCTCCGCAGTCCATGGTTCATTTGTCAGATCTGCCGCCTTCTCCTCTGCCAGCGCAATCACATCCGTCGTGTCCAGAATAGACAATGTTGGCGGATTTCCTGAATTGTAAAGACTTACTACTTTCGTATATGGGGAATCTCCGTCCGTTACCGGCATAACTTCCACATGAACACCGGATTTTTCCTCATATGCAGCTCCCATTTTCTCAAGTGCCACCTGAATCTCTGCTTTGGAATTCAAAAGTGTGATACTCGTTCCATCCAAAGATGAATCATAAGAAAAAGTATCCACAGAAGTGTCAATCGGCACTTCCTTTACTTCTTCATTCGGATCATCCGGATCACTGGCAAATCCGAATGTACATCCTGTGAGCATTGTTGTCATCAGCACAGCCGAAAGAGCTGATGCAATCACTCTTGCCACTACTTTCCTTTTCATAGTTCTCGCCTCCTGTTTTATATTTTTGTAACCGGTTAAGTAACCGGTTACTTTAAGATGATATTAGCATGAAAACACGTTCTCGTCAACCCGTTTTTCAAACTTTGTAGATACCGCTTTATTTTCTTTTTTCAATTTGTTCACCTTGTACAAAACCGGTTACTTAACCGATTATGATTGTTTCTGCCAGGTATTTCTGTTATACTAAAGTTATCAATTTACTTGTATCTGTTCAGTACTTTCGCGAACTATTACTTACTTTAAAGGAGACTGCTTATGGGGAAAAAGAAAAATGTAACATTTAGTGATATAGCAGAATATACTCACTTTTCTAAAACCACGATTTCGCGTTATTTTAACAATCCGGATTCGCTTACTCTGGAAAATCAGCAAATTATTTCCGATGCACTGGTAAAATTGAATTATAAAGAAAATAAAGTTGCCCGGATTCTGGCAAACGGCAAAACGGAATTTATCGGTGTCATTGTTCCTGATCTGTACCACCATTACTATTCAGAGATGTTGAATCAAATTCTGTCCACTTATGAAAAATTCGGTTACAAATTTCTGGTATTTATCGGCAATGAACATGATGAAACGGAACGACGCTATATTCGGGAATTAATGGCATACAAAATCGAAGGACTGATTGTTATGAGCCACACCATTTCCTCCAAAGAACTCTCTGAACTTCAGCTTCCTGTCGTTGCCATTGAGCGAGAAGATCAGTATATTTCCAGTGTAAATACCGATAACTATATGGGCGGCTATCAGGCTACGAATCTGCTCGCACGCCATAAATGCGATATTCTCATCCACATCAACTCACCAACGGATAAACATGTGCCTTCTTACGGACGTATTCAGGGCTTTCAGGATTTATGTACAGAAAAACAATTAAAACATCAAATTTTTATTCGTGAAATGGGACATACCTACGAAAGCACCTATAAAGTGATACTTCCGCTTGTGGAAGAAATGGAGAAAAATTTTCACGGCATGAAGAAAGGCATTTTTATTTCCAACGATACGCACGCCAATCTCCTGTTGAATATCCTGATTCGCAAGTACGGAAAATTCCCCGATGATTATCTGATTATCGGTTTTGATAATTCTCCTATTTCCCGGGAAGCAATTATTCCAATCAGTACCATTGGTCAACAGATTGATACCATTGCCTATGAGGCTGTCAGTCTTCTTGTCGAGCAAATGAATGAGAGAAAAAAACGCAGACCAAATATCCCGGATCAGCCAATTCACAAGATTATTACTCCAATCCTGCTGCGCCGTGAAACAACCGAAGGTTCTCTTTCATTTGGAAATGTTTAATATTTGGTTTGTTTTAAAAAGGGCTGCCTCACGACAGCCCTTTCAACATATCACCGCTTATTTTCTATACAAAATTTGATTGGATTTGACTTTCCGAAGTACAGTCTCGTACATACAAGCCATGACAATCAAAATAGCCAGGATATATTCCGGCATGAGTGCCACATTGATATGATTGGCAATCAAACCAAACAATGGCGGCATCAGACAAATACCAATATAGGCACTGGCCATCTGCACACCAATCAGTGCCTGGGATTTCTCTTCCCCAAAGTTCTCCGGAGTCGAATGGATAATGCACGGATAAATGGGTGCACAGCCAAATCCAATCAGTATAAACCCAACCAGTGACGCAGTTTTTCCCACAGGCAGCAGCATTGCAGCGATTCCTGCCAGTATGATACCTTCGCCGCCTCGGATAAGCTGTGTATCATTGAATTTCATAGTCAGAAATCCATTTAACAGACGACCCCCGGTAATACCGATAAAAAATATACTGGAAAAGGCTGCTGCTGTCTCCGGCGAAACGCCCTTATGTAAGGTAAGATAGGAACTTGCCCACAAGGCAGTCGTCTGTTCCAGTGCACAGTAGCAGAAAAATGCCGTCATAATCTGCTTTGCGCCCGGTATTTTAATAATCTGAGAAAGTGTCAGTGGTTTTACCTTCGCTTCCTGATTTACCGCATCCGCAGCTTTTCGCTCTTTCCAGAGAGGAAGGCTCAAAAACAGAATCACCGTTAATACAATCTGAATGATTCCAACACTGCGATATCCCAGAGTCCAATGTCCTCCACCTGATAAGACATATCCCATCATATAAGGTCCCGTAGCAGCTCCTACGCCCCACATACAATGCAGCCAGCTCATATGTCTGCTTGTATAATGCAGTGCAACATAATTATTTAAGCTTGCATCCACACTTCCGGCTCCCAGTCCATAAGGAATTGCCCACAGGCATAACATCCCAAAAGTATGACAACTCGAAAATCCAAATAATGCAGCGGCAGTCATGCAGACACTGATTGCCGTCACCTTTCCTGTTCCCAGCTTATACGTCAGCCGATCACTCATTAAGCTGGATACCACCGTTCCAGCCGAAATAATCATGGAAACAACTCCTGCATAAGAAACAGGAACTGACAAGTCCTGATAAATCGTTGGCCAGGCAGCGCCAAGAAGTCCATCCGGAAGACCTAATGATATAAATGAAACATAAATAATTGCAAGAAGTAAATGTACCATCTTGTTTTCCTCCTGTTTTTTGTTATAATTTTATCATCATATTTATTAATCAGTTATGAAAAATCAGCCATATTTTATAATAAAATCGTCAAAAAGAGGTTTCTATGTCACATTCTGTCTGTAACTGTATAGTGGATGACAATCACAAAGAGCTGGCAAAACACGGGACACCTTTTTTCCCAATCGCCTGTTATCATGATACCTTACGCAAAGATTCCGTTCCCTGGCATTGGCACGAAGAGCTGGAAGCTGTCATCATCACCGAAGGTTCCTGCATCGTTACCTTCGGAAACCAGAAATACATCGTTCACGCAGGTGAAGGGTTTTTTATCAATTCCGAAATCCTTCATGGGTGCTGGAAACGCAATCACTCCTCCTGCCATTTTCATTCTATGGTATTTCATCCGAACTTAGTTGGCGGAAATCTCGGCAGTGTATTTTATCAGAATTATATTCTTCCATTTATTCAGGATTTTTCTCTGGAAGGGATTATTCTGAAATCAGATGTCCCGTGGAAAAAAGAAGCGCTTCATCTCCTGGAGCAAACGTGGCAATCCTGCAGCGCTGCATCGTTTGGCTATGAAATAAAGGTTCGAAATCACCTGTCGGATTTCATACTACTGCTTCAGCAAAATCTTTCCAATGCCACGGTCTCACCAAATGCGAAATTCTTACACAACCGGCAGCGCATCAAACTCATGTTACAGTATATTCATGAACACTACACTGAACAGATTAATATGGAACAGATTGCCCAAAGTGCATCCATCAGTAAAAGCGAATGCCTTCGATGCTTCCGAAAAACCATCGATATGACTCCCATTCAATATGTCCGGCAATATCGGATCAAGCAGGCAGCAAAACGATTAGTCACAACCGAGGATTCTGTTTCACAAATTGCCGAGCAATGTGGTTTCTCGGATTTAAGTTATTTCACGAGAACGTTTCGGGAAATCACAGGAGTTCCACCTTTGCAATACAGAATAAAATCATACTGATCCGTCAAACAGAAACAGGGAGGCCGTGACCCCTCTTGAGTCACAGCCTCCCTGTTTTCAAACGCACAATTACAACCGCACGTTTTTCTATTACTGTCCCAGTTTTTCAATCAGCTGAGGAAGCTTTTTCATATTTTTAATTACATAATCTGCGTCTGCCGCTTCAAACACATTTTTTGCTTTTTCCAAACGTATTTCCCGCTGCAGTTCATCCAGCGCTTCGTATTCTTCCTGTGTTAATCCCATTTCAGAACTTCCTTCCAAAATTCCCACAGAAATCACTCCTGCATTTTTTCCCTCTTTGATATCGGATACCGTATCTCCGACTTTAACTACGTTCTGCACGCCTGATATTTTTAACGTCTCCATGTTCTTAAATATCATAAATGGATAAGGTCTGCCTGCATTCCCCACAGAATTGGGACTGAACCAGCAATCCGGTTCGTAACCTGCTGCTTTTGCTTCTCTTGTGACAACAGCCATCATTTCATCGGTATAACCAGTAGTGGAGCCGATTTTCATTCCCATATCACGAAGCTTTGACACAGCATCCAGCACAAAAGGTTTTGGCTCTGCAAACCGATCCAGAATGCTCATCAGCTTTTCCTCAAAGAGGCTGTACATGCTGTCAATATCCTTTTCCTCGGGCTCTCGTGCGTATTTTTCCAGCCACAGCCCATGAATTCTGTCCATCCCCAGCATGGTTTTGATATGGTCTCTTTTCAGCATTCCCATAGGCTTTCGCACCTCATCCATTGTAGGCTCTATTCCAAAATGCTTAAAAACCTCTGCAAATGCCTGTACCGGAGCAAAACATCCATAGTCTACGGTCGTTCCTGCCCAGTCAAAAATCACCGCTTCTATTCTCATCTTACTTATCCTCCAGAAATTCTTTTATGATCGCACAGACCTTTTCAATATCTTCTTCGTAAATCTCACCGATATTTCCAATTCGGAAAGTATCTGCCTCTGTCACCTTTCCTGGATAAATGGCATATCCTCTGTCCTTGATATACTGATACATTTCCTGGAAAGAAAATTTATGATTTTCCGGATAAAGGAATGTGGTAATAATGGGTCCCTGGTGTTCCTCTCCAATATATGTCTCAATGCCCATCTCTTTCATACGGCGGATCAGAAGACGATTGTTGTCGTAGTAACGTTTGCTTCTTGCAGAAATGCCGCCTTCTTCCATCATTTCATCCAAAGCTTTTGAAAACGCCAGTACTACATGTGTCGGAGAAGTAAATCTCCACTTTCCGTCTTTGTTCATCGTCTTCCACTGGTCGTACAGATCCAGTGACAGACTTCTGGCTTTTCCCTCGCTCTCGATCAGTTTCTGTCTGCAATGATAAAAGAAAATCCCGGAACTCCCTGAATGCATTTATTTGCACTGCTGATGATAAAATCAATGCCCCACTCCTTCACAGGAATATCCACACCGCCAAAACTGCTCATGGCATCTACAATAAATGTACATCCGTGCTCTTTTACAACCTTTCCTACAGCCTGGATATCATTTAAGATTCCGGAAGTCGTCTCACTGTGTACCATCGCTACATGCGTGATCGATGGATCCTTTTTCAGAATTTCTTCCACTCTGCCCGCATCGGGAATCTTGTAATAAACTTCATCATACGCTACATAAGGAATCCCGGCGTGAACTGCAATGTCCTCCATTCGCTCACCATACGCACCATTGGCGATAATCAGCAGTTTATCCTCCTTGTCAATCACACTGGTCAGCACAGACTCCACACCAAAGCTTCCGCTTCCCTGCATCAGAACAACTGTATAATCCTCTTCGCTTACATCAGCAAGCTCCAGAAGCTGTTTTCTGATTTTCTGTGTAATTGCTTTATAATCGTCATCCCAGGTACAATGATCAAACATCATTTCCTTTCGTACTGTCTCTGTGGTAGTCAGCGGACCCGGTGTCAATAATTTATAAGTGTTCATTTTCTTTTAACTTCCTTCCTCTATTTTATTTACATTCCTCAGATAATTCCTGATGTTCTTTCAATAAATCAACAGTCAGCGGTTCTCCGAGCAAGAACAGTCGTCACCACCGCACTGCAGCAGGATACCAGAAAGCTGTTGCCTACGGCTCTTAAAAATCCTCTGGAAGTCAGTACACTTCGATAATTATCTATCGTGAATTCTCCGGTTCCATCCAGCACAAATGACTTCA
>JALFVM010000087.1 GCA_022787145.1 Lachnospiraceae bacterium
AGCTTTTCCTGATAAGCCAGCACTCTCCGGTAGCTTTGCATCAGGGGAGAGTTATACCGCGTGACTTCCGCGACATCATCGTCGGAGAGGCAGACATCAGCAGAGAACAGGTTTGTTCTCTTCTCGTGCTGCGCGATAGTCTTGCTATCGACTTCCTGCATGAAAAAGCCGGTGTCAAAGATTCCTCTTTTTTGCAGGGCCTTGTCAAAGACATCACCAAACAGCACATGGCCGATCTCGTGCCAGCCGCCAAACATACGCCAGACCGGGTCAAGTTTGGTGTTCAGGCCGATCGCCGGATACTTGTCGTTATAGAGCGCTGCGTATCTAAGGATCGAACCAGAGATATCTACAGGAAGAATCCCAAGATAATCAGCTGCCGCAAAAGGGTCTTTTGAGCCTACCGCAGCGATTGCCTCTAATGCAACTGCGAAGATATTATCTTCCAATTACGTCACCTCCAAGAGCGAACAGCGACTAATTGTCCCCATTCGTCAATGTGCTATACTTGCGTCATAAGTCAGAAAGGGGTGATTATCGTGAAAGAGAACAAGATCAGGAGCAGACTTGAAGCTGTTCAGGAAGAACGAATGCTGGCAACAGAAGAACAACAGCAGCTCCAGGTGGCCCTTGATAGAATTAGGATGTTTAAGGAGAACCTGTCGAAAGTGCGGTCTGAGATAGCTCGTATCGAGAGCGATATCGAGATAGGGACAAGAAAACTTGAAAACCGGGATATGGACGATAGGGAAGCGGCTGATATTCACAATAGGCTGGCTTCCGAAAAGGCCAGATTAAACGAGCTCATGAAAGAAAAGATGCGGCTCGAATGGGAGCTGGCGGAGGCCGAACAGGATGAAGAAGACCTCGACGGATCGGAGAAGAGCTTTGATAAGAAGACGTGCTTGGCAAACATACGCTTCCTGTTATCGATGATGCCGGTAAAGCTCGGGGATATCGAGACCAATGCGGGGGTATCCATAGGTTATCTTTCCCGATTGGAGAAAGAGGGAAACAAGTCCGATCCGAGCATTGAATTTCTTGCAACTGCCGCAAAGATGCTGGGTGTAACCCTCGACACACTGCTTTATGCCAAACTTGGCGAGTTGTCCAATGATGAAAAGTATCTTATTCAGTTTCTTACCATGCTGAAGATCGATACTGACGAGGACAAGATTGTGTGGGAAATGGAGTCGGCGGATAAGCTTAATAAGCTGCAAGGGATGCCGGATGCATTTGGCAGTCCCCATCCATTGTTTACGCTTTACGGTGATGGCCCAGATGACTTGAATTACTATTTTCACTCAGGGTTCATTCCTGTAGAAGAAGTAGTTATATCTGGCCCCTGCTATCATGCCCATGTGCCAGAAACGGATGACAACATCTATCTGAGCAAGGTAGCATTAAAGAATCCGGCACCGGAGTTTGACAGAGAGTTTATCGAGATCACACACGTAGATAACGATGGTACAGTTTTTTCCATCTGCAATACCATTCAAACGGTGCGGCAGATAACTGAAGCGACGAATGCGCTGTACGACAGAGCTGCAAACTCTGCATCGCACATTCACTTTGCAGATCCCACCCGGTCATTGATCAACGGCTATCTGAAGGCCAAACTGATCAAAGGTGTTTGATAGGAGGTGTGTCTATTGCCGGAGAAGGAAATGACTAAGGGGCAGCCAATGTACACCCATCACGGGAAGAAGCGCAACCAGGGCAGGCCGATCACCGTTGATGGGAAGAAGGCTCCCGGGGGTTAAAACTACTTACACGATAACATAGCGTTGAACGGAATAAAAAAGATCCGGTCAGACACCGGATCAGGACTTGGTTCCGACAACAGCATAAATATGTATCAGAGCTGATCTCACATGAGGTCAGCTTTTTTTGACTTCGAGACTTTAATGCGACACAGCACAAAAGCGGTATATATAGGTTGAAATAGGTAGCTAATTGTGGCATAATTTTTACGCCTAGAATTATTTAATTATGATAGAGGAGAACTGGAATGCCCAGAGCGAAAAAAGATGGCATATATCTTAACGTCCGCGTTGAGACTCCGATTTATAAAAAGCTTCAGGAAGTATGTGAGGAAGCAGGGCAGTTGAAGACCACGGTGATTGAACGGGCGCTTGCTGCGTATTTTGAAGAATATGATCGGAAGCAGGAGATATTACGGAAATTCGAGAATGATGAATGACCATCAGCAATATAGATTTCTTTAATGAAGGATTGTAAAACATGTTTTACGGAAAGAGGGTGTTATTACGCAAATTGTAACAGGGGAATATAGTCGTCTTTATCAGAAATGTTTTGATTATGCAAAACCATTCTTGTTACTGCCTTACGGAATTCCGACTCTATATATGGACGAGTGCCCATCTGAGAGGTTTCCAACAAATGAAAACGCTTCTGAAACTTTGTTTGAAAAGAATGGTATAGTGATCAATCGAGTGTGGGCAGAGCGATGTCTTCAGAAGAATATTCCAGAGTTTGAATTCATGATGTTCCATGAGCTCCGGCATTATCATCAGAAAGCAGTGATCAAGCAATATCAAGAGACGGGATCTTCCACGATAGAGACCAAGTCAGATATAGAGCAGTGGATAATAGATTATTCAGACTATAAAAGAAATAATGGGGACGACGCAACCAGAGCAGATAATGCGATTCAGATGATTGAACGGGACGCAAATGCTTACGCTTTAAGTCTGCTGCGCTTGTATCATGCTCATGATAGTATGGAATTAGTGCTGGTATTACCAGACATAACAGCAAGCGATGCTGAGCGTTATGAAAACAGACCAGAACTTCGACCTGCATTTATGGCAGCACAGCGTAGATATCAAGATGAGATGTCTGTGGCGATGCGTGTACCTATCACAAAGAAGCCTAAAATTGGACGTAATGATCCATGCCCATGCGGAAGCGGTTTGAAGTATAAAAAATGTCGTTGTCCACAGTATCACGAGGAGTACCGATAGTTTTTGGGATTATCAACACCCCTCCCATTCATCTTTCTTAAACAACGATTCAGCAGAGTTTTTAAACAGCGAACTGGAACGGCTGGAGGAAGAACGCACAAGACTGATCTTTGACAGCGAGGACTTCTTTCGGAGAACAAAGTACACCTCGGAAAGCGGCATCATCGGGAAAGACGGTAAAGTCCAGCGGTTCTCGAACGATATGGTCATCCGGTACCTGGAAAGCATCGACGTTCAGGAGGATGGATACGCTGTGCACTTAAAGGCTGGGATCACCGTGAACGTGGCCCTGAAAAAATGAATGGCATGTAAAACAGCTGGTGTTTACTCTTGAGGAAATCCCGGGGTAAGCGTCAGCTGTTTTTTGTTTGTCTGAAAATTAAAAAAGAGATTGAAATAATCAGAAAACAGTGATATTATAAACGATGTATGGATAGGCGGGATTAGTGTTCACCAAAATCGTCAATTTCCAAATCCAACCAGACTGACCTTGTCAGCCATCTGTTGACTCCGCAGAGGTAGGCTTCGCACCTTGATAATTGGTGGTTTAGGCTGTTTTTCCTTCGAATAAGCGGTGAATTTCGGCAATTTATGCTCGAAATTCGGAGCTTTTTCGTATGGGGGCTAAACTAATCCTTCAGCTAGCTGTTGTCACAAAAATCTTCGCTCTGCTGATTGCCATGGTTATGGTCCGTGGTATGAGCACAAGCGTATTTGCTGCAACGATTACGATTAATCAGGACAATACAGAGGGTACTGCTGGTGTCGAGACTTATACGGCTTACAAGATTTTTGACGTAACAAAAACATCAGATGTTACCAAAGACGAAACACTTGGTGAAGGCAAAAAAACAGGGTTTGCTTACATAATTGATGCTAAGAGTGCATGGGTAAATGTACTTGATACGGCAGAAGGGAAAAAGTATTTCACATTAACCAAATCTGCTGATGGAAAGCTTTATACAGTAAAACTTGTTGATGGGAATAATAGTGAAGCAAAAGCAAAAGAAATTGCTGCATGGTTACTTAAAAATGTTCCGCAAACTCTTGCATCTATTGATACAACTAAGAAAGTAACAGTTCACGATAATCTTGCTGATGTTCTTAAGTTTAATAATGAGGTTAAGGTTTATGTAAATAGTACAGACCCGAGCTCGACAGCTACTGACTACAAAAAGCTGACTTATAGTGCCCTTACCAATGAATATACTGTAAAAACAAGTGAACTTGCAGACAACAGTTGTGATTTTGAAATCGATATTACTACAACTGGTCTCGCCGGAAAGTATTTGGTGTTTAAATACAGTGCTGAGCTTACAAGCGCTGCTGTAAAAGACGAAGGATATGTCAATGAAGAGTATTCTACATATTCAAAATACAAGACTGAACCCTCAAAACCGGAAGTTAAGACATATGATTTTGAGTTCACAAAAGTAGATAAAGAGAGTAATAAACTCGATGGTGCTAAATTCAAACTCTATGCTACTTGGAATACAGCTACGAATGCACCTTCAGATCCGATTGAGCTGATAGCTGATGGCGCAAATTATAAGAAGGCTGATTCAGATGATATGAATACGGTAACTGAAATTAGTGTTGACAGCGCAAAAAATCAGGGAGCAACCAACATTTCTGGACTTGGTGGAACTGCAGAAGGAACAAACTGCTATCTTGTAGAAACAGCAGCTCCTTCTGGTTTTAACAAACTGACTGCCCCTATCATTGTTAATATCAAGGATGAGGGAACGATTACAGTATCTCTTGCTGGCGAAGAATTTGAATCTGCAAACGATGCTTTCAACGTCGTTAACCAGTCTGGTACTGTTCTTCCTTCCACCGGTGGCATGGGCACCACAATCTTCTATGTACTGGGAGCTATCTTAGTTCTTGGCGCTGGCGTTTTACTGATCACAAAAAGACGTATGAGCAGATAATGGAAACAATCAGAGTTGTATTTGAGTTTATCATTACATAATCTCACTGATAGCATTCCGGAGGGGGGCCTCCGCAATCTACAGTATTAAGGAGAATTTTGCATGAAGAAAAAAATAAACAATTTAATCACTGTTTTTTTAGTTCTGATCTTGCTTGCAGGACTGTCCTTGTTACTGTATCCAACCTTCAGTGACTGGTGGAATTCCTATCATCAGACCAAAGCCATTGCTTCTTATGCAGCCGATGTGGCGAATCTGAGCAATGAAGATTATGAGAAGATATGGAAAGCAGCGACGGAATACAATGCATCCCTGTCGGAACGAAACAGTGACTACACCTTAACAGAAGAACAAAAGAGCCAATATGAACAGCTCCTGAATGTCTCAGGAAACGGAATAATGGGCTACATTGAAATCCCAAGCATTAACTGTTCCCTTCCGATTTACCACGGAACCCAGGAATCAGTCCTGCAGATAGCCGTAGGCCATATCGAATGGTCCAGTCTCCCCGTCGGTGGAGCGAGCTCCCACTGCGTGGTTTCCGGGCATCGAGGTCTCCCATCAGCAAAATTATTTACCAACCTCGACGAGCTATCAAAAGGCGACACCTTCATGCTTCGGGTACTGGATGAAGTCCTGACCTACGAAGTAGACCAGATTCTGATCGTGGAACCCCAGGATACCGGCGCTCTGCAGATCGAGGAAGGAAAGGACTACTGCACCCTGGTGACCTGCACCCCTTACGGTATCAATACCCATCGTCTGCTGGTACGGGGGCACCGGATTGACAATATTGAAGAGGCCAAAACCATCCGTGTGACGGCGGATGCCATTCAGATTGAACCGCTACTTGTGGCTCCTGTTGTGGCGACCCCGATCTTGCTATTGCTTATCATTTTACTGCTGCTGCCAAAGCAGCCAGGAAAGAAACACGGAGATGACGCCGATGAAGAGGATTAGACGCATGACTGCCGCTATAATCCCGCACCGTTCATGGTATTGCTGCCTGGATTGGACAAAGAGAATAACAATACAAAGAATTATTTTGGTTTTGAACTTTAAAGGGGACGGTTCTGTGTCTGGATTTTTCCGGACACAGAACCGTCCTCTTTGTCACATCTTGACTTTGCTGGTTCATCTTGGCTATCAGGCGTTTGATGTAGATACAAAGCAGGGATTTTTATCATGGAATGATTGTGGGAATGTTTTCTGATGTTTATATAATTACTTCGAACATGGAAGCTGGAGAGGGGCGGTTTGATATCCAGTTGGAGCCGAGAGACAAGAGTAAGCCGGGATATCTTCTGGAATTTAAAAATTCAAAATTAAACAGGAAAATACTTTTGATTTCATAATATTAATAAATTTTATCGTAAATTTTCGTATGTTTTGCCGATAATAAATGAATTTACTTTTTTTAAAAAAAGATGTATATTTAAAATAACAGAAAATAATCGTGATAATACGAAATATGTCAAAAGAAAAGGGGGATTTCATATGAAAAAACGACTTATCGCTGTATTTACTGTTGCTGCAATGTTGGTTTCTATGATGGGAATGGTTGTCTGTACAGAAGCAGCCAAAAAAGAAGCTTCTACCAAGACTGGTGATTTGCTTGATGCAGCCAAGATTATGGTAGAAGCAGCAGAACAAAAGGCGATTGAAATTGATGTTCCAATGGTTATAACCGTGGTTGATATGGGTGGAAATCTTGTACTGCTTCACAGAATGGAGAATTCTCTTCTTGCAAGTCTTGAGATTTCACAAAATAAAGCATACACGGCAGTAGCATTAAAAATGCCAAGTTCCGACGTGAAAAAACTCGCACAGGAAGGGGAGGAACTTCAGGGAATTGCTGTTCAGCATGCAGGACGCATTGTTGAATTTGGTGGAGGACTTCCGATTTATGATGCAGATGGAGTGCAGATTGGCGGCATTGGTGTTTCCGGTGGCTCTGTAGAGGAAGATACCTCTGTTGCACAGGCTGGTCTGGATGCATACAAACCAAAATAAAGCAAACAAAAGGGGTGTTCTGAAATAGACACCCCTAAATTTTTTTTCGGGGAAAGGATGATTTTATGGGGATTTATTTGAATCCGGGAAATCAGGCATTTGCGGAAGCTTTAAACTCTGAAATTTATGTAGATAAAAGTGGGTTAATTGAATATACAAATAAAGTATTGGGAACGAAGCAGAAATATGTTTGTGTCAGCAGACCAAGACGATTTGGAAAGTCTATGGCGGCAGATATGTTAAATGCATATTACGACAGAAGTTGTGATTCGTCAGAAATGTTTGAAAAACTGGAAATTTCAGAGAAATCATCGTATGCTGCACATTTAAACCAGTATCCTGTGATTTTTATGAATATGCAGAAGTTTTTAAGCAGATCTGAGTCAGTAGATCATATGGTTCGATACCTTCAGAAAAAAGTTCTTGCAGAAGTACGTGAAATGTATGGTGAGAGTGTAAAAAGAAACAGAACTTCTTGCAGAAGCATTGGAAGAAGTATATGCTCAGAAACAGGAATCATTTGTGTTTATTATTGATGAGTGGGATTGTATCTTTCGGGAGTATCCGCAGGATATAGAAGCACAGACGAAATATCTGGATTTTTTAAGAGATCTTCTGAAAGACGCCAGATATGTAAAACTTGCATATATGACAGGAATTTTACCGATTAAAAAATACGGAACACATTCTGCATTAAATATGTTTGATGAATATTCCATGACAAATCCCGGAGTTCTGGCTTCTTATGTTGGATTTACAGAAAAGGAAGTACAGGAATTGTGCAGAAAATATCATGTGGATTTTCAGGAAACAAAAAGATGGTATGATGGATATCAATTCCGCAGAGAAAACCATATATACAGCCCCAAGTCAGTGGTTGGCGCCATGCTTCATGGAGAATTTGATAGTTACTGGACGCAGACAGAAACATATGAGGCGTTAAAAGTATATATTGAAATGAATTACGATGGACTTAAGGATGCAATTATCCTGATGCTTGGATCTGGAAAATGTAAAATTAATCCCAGAAATTTTCAAAATGACATGACAACATTTAACAATATCTAGCAAGAATTCCCCCATCCTCTTAGGTGGTTGGGATGAATTGCAAAGAAGAACATTTGTTCTTGTAATGTAATGAGCATTGTGGTATAATATACTCAGTCGATAAGAAAGGAAGTCTTTTATTATGAGAGAGTTAGACCACAATGCTCATTCAGTTTTTCTGTTGTATTATCACCTTATTTTGGTTGTAAAATACCGACGAAATGTCTTTGACGATACGGTTTCTGACCGTGCTAAGGAAATCTTTTCTTATATCGCACCAAGGTATGGCATTGAGGTTGATGAGTGGAATCATGATGGTGATCATATCCATGTGATGTTCCGGGCTCAGCCAAAGAGTGAACTCAGCAAGTTTATCAATGCTTACAAAAGTGCCAGCAGCAGACTCCTGAAAAAAGAATTCCCTGCGATTCGAAAAAAACTGTGGAAGGAAACGTTCTGGAGTCAGAGCTTCTGCCTGATCACAGCCGGTGGAGCACCGATCGAAGTGATCAAAGAATATATAGAAACGTAGGGGGAGAAACATGGGAAAGAGTCATAAAGCCTTCCAATTCCGAATTTATCCAACGGTAGAACAGAAAGAATTGTTTGTGAAGACATTTGGGTGCTGTAGATTCCTCTATAACCAGATGCTTTCAGATAAGATGGAAGAATATAAGAAGACTGCGAAGATGTTGAAAACGACACCGGCTGCCTATAAAAAAGAGTTTCCGTGGTTGAAGGAAGTAGATTCTCTTGCCCTGGCGAATGTGCAGCTGCATCTGGAACGAGCCTACAGAAATTTCTTTGAACGTCCGGAGAGTGGTTTTCCGAAGTTCAAGTCCAAGCATCGCAGCCGGAATGCATACACGACAAATCTGGTGAATGGGAATATCCAACTTTTTGAGAATGGGATCAAACTCCCGAAGGTTGGTGTGGTAAAGGCGAAGATCCACAGACAGATTCCGGAAGGATTTCGGATGAAGGCTGTGACAGTCAGAAGACAACCTTCGGGGAAGTACTACGTCAGTATACTCTTTGAGTACTGTGTGGATGAAAACCAAGTCCAAGACAGAGAAAGAAGAGAACGGAAGGTGATCGGTATCGATTATGCGATGCATGGACTGGCGGTATTTTCCGATGGAAGTAAATGTGAATATCCGAGTTACTACAGAAGGTCTGAAAAACGACTGAGCAG
This sequence comes from Lachnospiraceae bacterium, assembly GCA_022787145.1. Classification (GTDB taxonomy): domain Bacteria; phylum Bacillota; class Clostridia; order Lachnospirales; family Lachnospiraceae; genus JALFVM01. Next base: position 9,177 of record JALFVM010000087.1, read on the forward strand.
GGATCAGCGAAAGCTGTCACGTTGTAAGTACGGAAGCTCGAATTATCAGAAACAGAAGAAAAAGGTGGCACGGTGCCATGAGAAAGTCAAAAACCAGAGAAGAGACTTTCATCATAAGTTGAGTCGAACATTGGCGGAAGAGTATGAGGTTGTTGCTGTCGAGGATCTGAACATGAAGGCAATGAGTCAATGTCTGAATTTCGGGAAGAGTGTTGCGGACAACGGCTATGGGATGCTGCTGAATATGCTGGGTTATAAGCTGGAAGAGCGTGGAGGAAAGCTGGTAAAGGTAGACCGGTTTTTTCCATCCAGCAAAAGGTGCAGTCAGTGTGGAAAAGTCAAACAGGTATTACCATTGTCAGAGAGGGTATATCGATGTGAGTGTGGTTACACGAACGACAGGGACGTGAATGCTGCAATCAATATTCGGGAAGAAGCATTACGGCTGCTCTCTGTATAAAAAATATGTCTGTTTCCAGACGGAATTCGTGTCCATATCTGGACGAAATATAGTTGTTATGCCCGTATTTGGGCTGAAAATCGAACCGCCGGGCAGGCGGGGATAGCTTATTGATACTTGCCCCATTAGGGGCATTGAGTAAGAAGCCCCCACTTCAAACGAAGTTAAGTGGTGGGAGCATGTCACAGCCGACAAAGATATTGACGTACAAGAGATGGAAGAGCGAGCGTCTGAAGCATTACAGCAGATTAAGGAGAAATCTTATGCGGCAGATTTAAAATATCGAGGAGTGAAGGAGATTATTTCATATGGAATCGCATTTTCAGGAAAAAAAGCCTGTGTAAAATGTGAAAAATATTAGGGACAGTAGAGGACGGTTTGTGTCCGGAAAATCCGGACACAGAACCGTCCTCTACTGTCCCATTTCTTTTTGAATCGCCTGTTTTGTGGCGAGAATCATTTCCTGAAAAGTCTTCATACGCTCTTCGTCCATCCGGTCCTTCGGCGCTGAAATACTGATGGCGTAGGTCGGTTTGCCCTGAAAGCCCTTTAAGGATACGGCAATGCATTTCACACCCAGTTCATTTTCTTCGTTGTCCAGAGAGTAGCCATCACGGCGAATCTTCGCAATCACGTCACAGAATTTTTCATAATCCGTAATCGTGTATTCTGTCATCTTCTGAATATCGCTTCGTTCCCAGATGGAACGAATCTTTTCATCACTCATATCTGCCAGTATGGCTTTCCCCACACCGGAGCAGTAAAGCGGAATGGTTTTTCCGACCATGGAAACGAGACGCACCGAACTCTGGGATGCTTCTACTTTATCAATATATACTGCATTGCAGCCGTCGATCTCTACGAGGTGGACGGTTTCTCCTGTTTTTTCGGCCAGAGCCTTGATGTAAGGACGTGCCAGGTCGATGATATTGTTCTGCGAGAGGATCTGATTGGAGATTCCACAGAACTTAAAGCTGAGTCTGTATTTGAGCGTCTCGGGATCCTGCTTCACATAATCCATGCAGATCAGCGAATTCAAAATCCGGTGGACAGTTGTTTTGTTCAGATCTAGGCCTTTGCTCAGTTCGAGAAGCCCCATAGGACCGTACTGAGCAAGATACTCGATGGTCTTGAAAATACGTTCCGATACCTGAATTGGATTTTTTTCTTCCATATCTATATTCACTCCATTTCGATGATTTCGTGATACTCATTGTAGCACGAGTAGAGGGCGTGAGTAAACACAAAAATAAAGTGGAAAAATATTTGTAAAAATTTGAAAATACCACTTGACTTTACGGCAGAACCTTGTATAATCAAAAACATAGAAAGTTCATAATATGAAATACAGGTTCATAATATGAAATTGCAAATCCAAAAGACCGATAGAATTTCAACAAAAATCAATCAAAGAATAAAAGGAGAAGAGACATGAACGAAGTGTTAAAGAAAATTCAGGAAATTGGTATCGTACCAGTAGTTGTATTGAACGATGCGAAAGATGCAGCACCTCTGGCAAAAGCATTGTGTGACGGCGGACTTCCATGTGCAGAGGTAACGTTCCGTACAGATGCAGCAGAAGAGTCTATCCGTATCATGACAGAGCAGTTTCCTCAGATGCTTGTAGGTGCAGGTACTGTACTGACAACAGAGCAGGTTGACCGTGCAGTTGCAGCAGGTGCTAAATTTATTGTAAGCCCGGGATTAAATCCAAGAATCGTGAAATACTGTGTAGAAAAAGGAATCCTGATCACTCCCGGATGTTCAAACCCAAGCGACATTGAGGTCGCTCTGGAGAACGGTCTTGAGGTTGTAAAATTCTTCCCGGCTGAACCGGCAGGCGGCCTGAACATGATCAAAGCAATGGCTGCTCCATATGTAGGCGTGAAATTTATGCCGACAGGCGGAATCAACCCGACAAACGTAAGAGATTACCTTGCATATGACAGAATCCTTGCATGCGGCGGAAGCTGGATGGTAAAAGGAAGCCTGGTAGATGCAGGAGAGTTTGATAAAATTGAGGAACTGACAAGAGAAGCAGTAGAAATCGTAAAAGAAAGCAGAGGTAAATAAGAATGGCTAAGAGAGTAATTACATTTGGAGAATTAATGTTAAGACTGGCTCCGGAAGGATATTATCGTTTTGTACAGGCTGACAAATTAGGTGCTACTTATGGCGGCGGTGAGGCAAACGTAGCTGTTTCCCTTGCAAACTATGGTTTTGACGCAGCATTCGTTTCCAAACTTCCAACTCATGAGATTGGACAGGCTGCTGTAAATTCCCTGAGAAGATATGGCGTAGACACCTCCTTTATCGCACGCGGCGGTGACCGTGTAGGTATCTACTTCCTGGAGAAAGGTGCTTCCCAGAGACCATCCAAGGTTATTTATGACCGTGCAGGTTCTTCTATCTATACAGCATCCAAAGAAGACTTCGACTGGAAGAAGATTTTTGAAGGTGCAGAATGGTTCCACTTCACAGGAATCACACCGGCACTGAACGACAACGTTGCAGCAATCTGTCTCGATGCCTGCAAAGCAGCAAAAGAGCTTGGCGTAAAAGTATCCTGCGACCTGAACTACAGAAACAAACTGTGGAGCAAAGAAAAAGCCGGTGAAGTTATGGGCGAGCTCTGCAAATATGTAGACGTATGTATCGCAAATGAGGAAGATGCAGCAGACGTATTCGGAATCAAAGCAGCAAATACGGATGTAACAACAGGTACTGTAAACCATGAAGGCTATAAAGATGTAGCAAAACAGCTTGCTGATCGTTTCGGATTTGAGAAAGTGGCTATCACACTTCGTGAATCTATCTCTGCAAATGACAATAACTGGTCCGCAATGTTATACGACGGAACAGATTACTATTTCAGTAAAAAGTACAAGATGCACATTGTTGACCGTGTAGGCGGCGGCGACAGCTTTGGCGGCGGCCTCATCGCAGCGTGCTTAAGCGGATACAGCGCACAGGAAACAATTGAATTTGCTGTTGCAGCGTCTTGTCTGAAACACTCCATCGAGGGTGATTACAATATGGTATCAATGGATGAAGTGAAAAAATTAGCCGGAGGAGATGCTTCCGGACGCGTCCAGAGATAATATAAACCATTTGCCATGACTATGGACTGGTGTATACCGGTCCCCAGGGAAAGGGGATGTATCTTTGCTGGAGAGGATACGTCCCCTTTTTCCTACAATCCACGAAAGGAGAAGGAAAAAGATGGGGAAAAAAGAATTTGATTTGTTATCATTGGGAGAAATTCTGCTGCGGTTGTCACCGCCGGATAATGAAAGAATTGTGCGCGGGGATGTGTTTGAGAAACAGGTAGGAGGCGCCGAATTAAATGTCGCTTCCGGTGTGTCGCTTCTGGGACTTCGTTCCGGAATTATTTCCAGAATTCCGGACAGCAGCATTGGGGTTTTTGCAAAAAATAAGATTCGATTCTGTGGAGTCAGCGATGATTATCTGGTCTATGACAAGTCTTCCGATGCAAGACTGGGACTGTATTATTACGAAAACGGCGCATATCCGAGAAAACCCGGCGTTGTGTATGATAGACAGAATTCTTCTATGACAAAACTGGATATCAGCGAGTTTGATGATTCTCTGTACAGCTCTGCGAGATGTTTCCATACATCCGGAATCACACTGGCACTCAGCCAGGCTTGTCGGGAGACAGGTGTGGAGATGATCAAACGCTTTAAAGAAGCAGGCGCTTTGATTTCTTTTGACGTGAACTTCCGACTGAATCTATGGTCCGGAGAAGAAGCAAGAGAATGCATTGAAGGAATTCTGCCTTATGTCGATATTTTCTTCTGTTCCGAGGATACAGCAAGACTTACCTTTGGCAAAGAAGGAAACATCAAAGAAATTATGGAAAGCTTTGCGGCAGAATATCCGATTTCTGTCATGGCTTCCACACAGAGAACGGTACACAGCCCCAAGGTACATAGTTTTACATCCATGATTTATGATGCAAAAGCGAAAAAATTCTATGAAGAAAAACCTTATGAGAACATCGAGGTTGTGGACCGAATCGGCAGTGGAGATGCATACTGCTCCGGCGCACTGTACGGACTTTTGATGGAAGGCGGAAATTGTGAAAACGCACTGCGCTATGGAAATGCATACAGTGCAGCCAAAAATACCATTCCTGGTGACATGCCGTCTCTGAACCGTGAGGAGATTGAAAATATTATCAAAGATCACAATACCGTAGGATATCACAGTGAGATGAATCGATAAAAGAAAAAAGGTATATCAGCAAAAGAGTCAATGATACATTTGTCATTGGCTCTTTTTGGATGAGCCAGGAGACACAGAACCGTCCCGCTGTCTCGTTTACATAGTTGCCGCTTTCAAAAAATAAAAATATTTATGTTTTCGAAAGCGATTTCTTGCATATACTATTTACAGACAGTATAATAATAAAAGAAGTAAGGAAATCGGAATTTTTCTAACAGTTTTTCTGATTTAGGTAATCAATATATTCTTCGCCCCACTCACCAAGAGCATCGAGAACTTTCTCGAATTTTTTTCCTATGTTGGTCAATGAATACTCTACCTTTGGAGGAATCTGGGAATATTCAA
>JALFVM010000106.1 GCA_022787145.1 Lachnospiraceae bacterium
CAAGTGCATCTTTTGTTTCTTTCAAGAGTGCATTCGTCTCTTTCAGAAGTTCCATCTGTACTTCTACTTCATCAAGGCCTGCCGCTTTGATTGCTGTGATCGATGCAGCAAGAGAAGTTGCATATTTGATAACAGCCGGAATAATCTGTTTTCTTGCAATATCAATCATAGCTTTCGCTTCAATATTAATTGCTTTTGCATATGCCTCGTATTTTACTTCCACACGAGATTCCAGCTCTGCTCTTGTAAATACACCAAACTCTTCAAACATGTTAATTGCTTTATCGGTTACCAGTGCCGGAATTGCCTCTACCATAGACTTAATGTTTGGAAGTCCTCTTCTCTCAGCCTCAGCAACCCACTCATCGGAATAACCGTTGCCATTGAAGATGATTCTCTGATGCTCTGCACAGTTTGTTTTAATCAGATCATGAAGTGTCAGCTCAAAGTTTTCCGCTGCTTCCAGTTTGTCGCAAGCCTCTTTGAATGCCTCTGCCACAATTGTATTCAACACTACGTTTGGTCCTGCAATCGAATCTCTGGAACCAACCATACGGAACTCAAATTTGTTTCCGGTGAAAGCAAATGGTGATGTTCTGTTACGGTCTGTTGCATCTTTTGCAAGATCCGGAAGAGTTTTTACACCCGTCTCCAGCTTGCCGCCTTTTTTACTTGTCGTAGCAGTACCGGTGCTGATCAGCTGCTCTACCACATCCTCCAACTGCTCGCCAAGGAAGATAGAAATGATTGCAGGCGGTGCCTCATTTGCTCCAAGTCTGTGATCATTTCCCGGATCTGCTGCGGACTCACGAAGCAAATCTGCATGCTCATCAACTGCTTTCAGGATACAGCTTAATACCAACAAGAACTGCATATTCTCATGCGGTGTCTTTCCCGGATCCAACATGTTGATTCCGTCATCACTTGTCAGAGACCAGTTGTTGTGTTTACCGGAACCGTTCACGCCTGCGAATGGTTTCTCATGAAGCAGACATTTCATGCCATGCTGGCAGGCAACTCTTTTGAGCGTCTGCATAATCAACTGGTTGTGGTCAACTGCAATGTTTGCCTCTGCATAAATTGGTGCCAGCTCATGCTGTGCAGGAGCAACTTCGTTATGCTGTGTCTTTGCGGATACACCTAATTTCCAAAGTTCTTCGTTGACATCCTTCATAAATCCTGCGATTCTCTGGCGGATGGTACCGAAGTAATGGTCATCCAGCTCCTGTCCTTTTGGAGGCATTGCTCCGAATAATGTACGACCTGTATAAATCAAATCTTTTCTCTGTAAGAACTTCTCCGCGTCTACCAGGAAATATTCCTGCTCAGGTCCTACGGAAGGAGTAACTTTCTTAGAAGTTGTATTGCCAAATAATCGCAAAAGACGAAGCGCCTGCTGGTTGATGGCTTCCATAGATCTCAGCAGTGGGGTCTTCTGGTCAAGTGCCTCGCCTTTGTAAGAACAAAACGCTGTCGGAATACAAAGAATTGCACCTGCTGCATCGTGTCTTACGAATGCCGGTGATGTACAATCCCATGCTGTATATCCTCTTGCCTCAAATGTTGCACGAAGACCACCTGACGGGAAAGAAGATGCATCCGGCTCACCTTTGATCAGCTCTTTACCGGAGAAAGACATCAACACCTTTCCGTTTGGCATCGGAGCTGTAATAAATGAATCATGTTTCTCAGCAGTTACACCTGTCAGAGGCTGGAACCAGTGTGTGTAATGAGTAGCTCCCTTCTCAATTGCCCATTCTTTCATTTCGTGAGCAATAACATCTGCTACTTCCAGGCTAAGTTCCTTGCCTTCTTCAATTGTCTTTTTTAATTCTTTGTAGGTTTTTTTCGGCAGACGCTGCTGCATAACAGAATCGTTAAAAACGTCTTCACCAAAAATCTCTGCTACATTTACATAATCGCTCATAATCTTATCTTCTTCCTTTCATTTATTTTGCCGTGAGCCGCTTTTCGTATGTCCCCCAAAAGTAGAAAAAGGCATTCCACCTACTGTGGAACGCCTTTGTTCACTCACGTTTCTGGAATCGCAATTCCAAATCTGATGTTAGGATAACCTATCTCTTTTAAAATTGCAAGTGTTTTAGGCGCATTTCTAAAAATTCTATTAAATTACGAAAGTTTATATGAATTTTTGCATATTTTCGTTGATTTTCACAATAATTATTTTTCATTTCTCTCCAAAAATATTTTGAGAGCTTTATGCATATTTACAATATCCACTCTTTTCTGCTTGCCACCGAATTCTCCATCCAACGTCCAGGGAATCGCTTCCTCAGAAGAAAAAGAAATCTCACTGGCCTTCACAGAGTAAATC
>JALFVM010000107.1 GCA_022787145.1 Lachnospiraceae bacterium
GCACAGTATTCAAAAAGTATACTGACATAGTACTTTCCTGAAGGTTGCCTTCTGACCGTCACGGCCTTCATCCGGAACCCTTCCGGGATCTGTCTGTGGATCTTCGCCTTTACAACACCGGCTTTCGGGAGTTTGATTCCAATCTGATCTTCAAAAATCATGGCCAGCAATGTTAAAACCAGAATAATCAAAGATAACCATTGCTTCCAGGACGGAACATCACTGAAGTCTTTTTGTGTATCAAAAGCTCCGTTATCCTTCACTTCATGATTTGGCAGAAGCTTATATCCGATGGTTGCATAAAAAATGATACCCACGATCAAAATCGGCATTCCGACAATCGCATATTCAAAGAAACCAAATCCCATGTCAAGCTCTTCCAGAGCACTTTGAGCGATCAGATTTCCGGGAGCGCCAATCAGTGAAAGATTTCCTCCCATTGCAGCAGCAAATACCAGAGGCATCAGCAATCGAGATCTCTTATACCCTGATTTTGCGGCGATCCCGATCACCACCGGAATCAATACAGCAGCCGTTCCTGTGTTTGACAGCACTCCGCTCATCAATCCTACGATAACCATAATCGCAACAATCAGCATACGTTCTGATTTTGCAAACTTTGTTACAATACCGCCGATTTTGTTTGCCATGCCTGTTTCAAACAACGCACCGCCTACAATAAACATTGCTACAAACAGGATCACATTACTGTCTATAAATCCTGAAAAAGCTGTCTTTACATCCAACACTCCTGTTACGACCAGTCCGATACAGACAATCATGGATGTGACTCCCAGAGGAATCTTCTCCAGCACAAACATTACAACTGCAAACAAGAGAAAAAGTAAAGTAATTGATTATACAAAACCTGTTCTTGCTTGTACATTTATGAATAATTATATCCCCATAAAAAAAGATTATTTCATTTAATTTTTTGTGCATTTTCACTCATAATATGATATACTTTCAAAAAGCATCTTCACTTTTTTCGTTAAATTTAAACAAAAAAACATTTTCATAAAACAGAAAGTGAGAAACCACTATGAAGATTATCCAATTAGAATATTTTTGTGCCGTCCGCCGTTACCACAGCATCACACAGGCTGCGCAAAAATTGTATGTGACACAGCCTGCAATATCTAACGCAATAAAAGAATTAGAAAAAGAATTTTCTATTAATTTATTTGCACGTTCAAAAAACCATATGATTCTTACTAAAGAAGGAGAAATTTTTTATCAGAAAGCCAGCCAGCTTCTTGACACCATCAACCAGACTTCTTCCGAACTTTATGATCTTGGCAAACAGATTTCCCCTATTCGTATCGGGATTCCGCCACTATTAAGAACTATTTTTTTTCCGGATATGCTGCTTGCGTTTCAAAAAGCTTATCCTTCCATCCCTGTGGAATTATTTGAGTATGGCTCTATTCGTGCGGCGAATCTTGTTTCAGAGGATGTTCTTGACCTTGCACTTGTGAATATGAATTTCTATGAAATTGATAAATTGAATTGTTATCAGATTCTTTCCGAGCAGATTGTTTTCTGTGTATCCCCGGAGCATCCGTTTGCAAAAGCAACAGAAATATCAATGGAAATGCTGCAAAAAGAGCCTCTTATTATGTATAATACGGACTCCGTTCTCAATACTACGTTATATTCGCGCTTTGAAACTCTGGGCATAAAACCCAATGTAATCATGCATGCCAGTCAGCTGTATACCATCCGCAGTTTTATTACTCAAAATCTGGGAGGAGCTTTTCTTTATGCGTCCATGGTGAAAAATTTGCCCGGACTGATCGGCATTCCGGTGACACCAACAATCCGTCAGGAAATAGGTCTTGTATGGAAAAAAGGAAAATATGTCAATGACAGCGTAGAAAAATATACCGCTTTTACGAAAAAATCTTTTCACAATATTTAAGATTTTGAAAAATATATGATTCTGATGTGTGACAAAATTTGTGCAAAATATTCCGCAAAGTTGTGCACATATTATTTAATTTCCTCATGCTATAATAAACGTGTTTATACCCTTGTAGAAATGGAGGCGGAATATGCTGTTATTCAGTGAATACTTGCGAGAACTTATGAAGGATAAGCAGATATCTGTTTCTTCCCTTGCCCGTCTAACGGGCATGGAGCGTACACACCTTTCCAAAGTATTGACTGGCTCAAGGACCCTTCCGTATCATGCCCTTGATGAATTGATCTATCATCTGCGGCTAACTCCATCGGAAGAAAAAAGGTTACGCTCCTATTATGATGACCAGTTTGAGAAGAAAGGGACACGTCATTCCCATGAACTGGTCGGAAAACTGTTCAGCAATCTGTCCTGCCTGGATTTTTCTGCTCCAGCCTTTGAAAGAACCCGGTTACTGATGGATCTTGAACAGTACGCAGGTGAAAAATCTGTATTTACAGGTGAAACAAATGTACAGTTCTTGCTGCGCATGGTACTCTCCGAAGAGATGTCCCGAACAGATGCCCGATTGGAGCTTACGGTTCCACCTTCGGACACCTTTTTACATACCGATCTGATTCATCGTTACATGGATGATAAAATGTCAATGGACATCACTCAGATCATATGTTTTGATGCATCTTCTACAGGAACAGATATCAATCTGCACAATTTGGAGTTCTTCTGTCGGATTTTACCAATTTGCCTGTTATCCAGACAACACTATCATCCGTACTACTATTATGACAACAATATTTCCACACATTATACTGATCCATTCCCATACTTTCTTATAACACACAGTTGTGTGGTATGTCTGTCAGAAGATGGCGCATGTGCAATGCTGCTGCGCAGTCCGGATTCAATAGCTTATTACCGGCGGCATTTTCAGTCATTGATCACCTCATGCTACAGCTTGATCCAATATACCAGTAATCCGTTGGAAATTCTTGAATCCTATCAGCGGTGCACGGAACCGGATGGATTCTATATGGCAATGGATCAACCCTGTTTCGCTCGTTTTTATTCAGACGAGTTTATCTTATCCCACATACGGCAGGGGCTGACTGGTTATGAACAAATATTACAGGCAGCAAAGGAACGTTTTTCTCTTCTTCAAATGGTATCTCACTTCTACACCATTTTTTCAGAAGCCGGGTTAAAACGTTTTATGATGGATGGGACTTTGGATGATTACCCGGTTGAAATTGTCACTCCATTTACCACGGAAGAACGTCGCTGGCTGATGCGTGAATTAGCAGAAGCAATTCGCTCCGGAAATGTAACCGGATATATTTTCAGAGAAAATGTATTCCCTGACTATCTTTCCATGTGTACTTCTGCTGAACAGGGTATCGGTTTTTTTACCACAAGATAATTTCCTTTATCTGACGGTCTCTGTTCCGTCTGGATCAAAGAGCCAAATCTAAGCAGGGCATTTCATAGTTGGATGACCTATCTTCCTGGAAGTCCTCTGACACTGACAGCAACGGAAACTGCCGATATATTGGAAAAATTGTCTCATAATATTTATGAATCAACTTAATAGGGAGGAATTACGTAATGGATATGAATCAACTTGCAAAATTATTTAGTGAACTCTGTATGATGTTTGCCCTTCTGGGTCTGATACTTTATCTGCCTTTGAAACCTCATTGGAGCAAGATTTTTTCCTTCTGGGATGGATTACTGCTATACTGTGGAATCGGTGCACCAATACTTTATATCTATTTGTTCAGTCTTGATTTTGAAGTTGGCATCGGAGCCATTTTAACAGGTATCATTGTGGGCGGTGGTTTTGCAATCGCCGGTCTGGTAACACTCATCAAATGTTGGACCCGGTGCGGCAATTTACTGGAAGCAATCTTCCTGCCTTTTATCATGCTAATGATGGTCGGCGTTTTTTGTCTGGGGCTGTTGTGCCTGTTGCTTGCTTTAGTTGGGATCTTCCAGAGACCCTACCTGACTTGGGATAGCTTTGAATAATGATTTATTGCCGTATATTATTATCAAAGGCTTAGGATTCTAAATATCTGTAGACTCCTAAGCCTTTTGCTTATCCATCAACTATTCTTTTGTCCCACAGGGATTTTTCATCAGCCTGCACATAACAGCTGCCAATTCTTCCGGTGTCTCTTTCTTCCCATTTTCTTCCCACAATACGAAAACATTAAGAAGTGCTCCGCTGTAAAAATAGAGATCATACAGCGATCCTGAATAAGATGGCGCCACAACTTCTTCAAAATAATGATTCACATTATCCAGAAGAAGGCAATACTGACCCGACTTTCGCAGTGTCAATACAAAAGAAGCATATTGGTCAAAGAATTGAATTGCCTGCAAAATATAGTCATAGTCCCGTATGATATCTATTGTAAATTGTATCATAAGAATAGATACAGTACAATGATAAGTAGTTCTCAAAACCACATTAAATCATATGGCTGTTGTTTGCCCGGCAGACAGTACTCATATATGAACATAATCAAAATACGATAAAACTTATGGAGGAACGTTATGTCTCAGATTCTATTAATGGCAGAAACCGGATCTGATATTCCTGCAGATCTGGCAAAAAAGGAAGGGATCGAACTTGTACCGATGCATGTTTCTTTCGGCGACACAACCAAAGAGGACGGAAGTTTCCCGGCATCCGACGTAGTTTCATTTTATAAAGAAACAGGAATTCTGCCCAAAACCAGTGGCTGTGTTCCGGAAGATTTTACTGTTGCCTTTGACAGAATCCATACTGCATATCCGAATGCTCAAATTCTGTATCTTGCCTACTCCGCAGTTACTACCTGTTCCTATCAGAGTGCTCAGATTGCTGCTGAAGGCCGTAATTATATCAAAAGCCTTGACACCAAACAGGTGTCAGCCGGTCAGTATGTGGTCGTCATAACCATGGCAAGGCTTCTTCGTGAACATCCGGAATGGACCATCGATGACGCTTTGACAACCGCACAGGCTTTATCCGACCAGGTGCATATGTGCTTCGTACCCGACACTCTTGAATTCTTAAGAGCCGGCGGAAGAGTCAGCAACGCCACTGCCATCTGCGGAACGCTGTTAAAGATTCATCCCTGTATTGAAATTCTGAATGGTTATCTGAAAGCTACTAAAAAACAGCGCGGAAACATGAAAAAAATAGTTCCCCGGCTGATCTCAGACTATATAGCACAGCAGAATCTTGGCAAAGAGGAACTCTGGCTGATCCAGACACCGGGATTATCCGAAGAAATCATGAAAGTCGCCGAGCAGACTGCTTATGACGAAGGCATTAAAAAAGTGACCTGGGTTCCTACCGGCGGTGTTATCACCTGTCACGGCGGTCCCGGAGCCTTTGGCGTGGTTGGACTCTCAAAAGAATCCTGATCCATTTTTATAAAGTGTCCTTCCTGAATTGCCGCCAAAGTATCCATACAAAAAAATAATGTATAGACCCTCACGGCAATTTTACAGATACTGTGTATACTCCAGTCTTTCCTTGTTTGGACCTTCTGTCAGGAAATACTTGATACCTTTATCCCAGAACGGCAGGAAAGTAATCTCCTCCAGGATCTTCACGCCAAGA
>JALFVM010000119.1 GCA_022787145.1 Lachnospiraceae bacterium
TCATAAGCACCTCTTGCGATTGCTTCATCGCCTGTCATTAACTGTTTCATGATTCTATCACTCCTCCTTATAGTTTATTTTGTACTCTGTCTGTTCAGTACCTTGTATTACTTGCAAACCATTTGCGCACATGCCATCAGAGAGTAATATTTCTCTTCGAATGCTGCACTTCTTGAATTCAGTGCGATCGGACATTTTGCTCCGACAACACAGCCGGCCATAAGAGCGCCGGCAAATTCTGCCATTGCCTTCACCAGCACATTTCCTACTGTAATATTTGGAACAAGGAAAATATCCGTCTCTCCTACCACAGGACTTCCATACTTTTTGATTCGTGCAGATTCCTTACTCATGGACAAATCGAAAGAAATCGGACCTTCGACATAGCACGCACCAAACTCTCCCTGCAGTGCTGCTTCTTTCAAAGCTGCAGCATCGACCGTCTCCGGCATCTTCGGATTGACCACTTCCACAGAACATACTGCCGAAACAAGAGGCTTATCATATCCCAATCCACGAAACATCTCCACCGCATTGTGCACAATCGCCTTCTTCGCTTCCAGATCCGGATAGATCATCATGCCACCATCTGTCACTCCCAGAATCTTATGATAGGAAGGAATATCCAGGAGTGCAATATGAGACATCGGTCTGCCCTGAGAAATGCCAGTCTCCTTATTCACAACTGCCTTCAGAAGAGTCGCTGTCTGCAAAATTCCCTTCTGCAAAAAGTCCGCATCCCCGCTGTGAATCAACCCGATGGCTTTCTTTGCCGCATCTTCATCACTGTCAGAATCCACCACACAGTCACTTGAGATCTCATGTCCCAGATCTTTTCCAATCTCTATGATTTCCTGTGCCTTTCCCACCAGAAGATAATCCAGCACCCCTTCCTCATGTGCCTTCAAAACTGCCTCCAGTGTGTGCGGGTCATGTGCCGCCGCGACTGCAACCGTCCTCTTCTTCGCGGAACCTGCCTGTTCTCTCAATTGCTTAAAATCTTTGATCTGCACTTTCCATCCCCCTTTGCCCCAATATAGGAAAATCGATTCGATTTGTTCCTTATATTTTATATTTTTCTTGTTATTTTGTCAATATTTTAAGAAAATGCGACTCATTTTTTGTGCATTTTATCACCTTAATGTATTACCATATAAGATTTTATTTAATGCCTGCTTTTCCAATAGGAATATATTCTCTTTTGTTCGCTCATATCATGTCCATTTTTTTCACACCATTGAAAATACTCTTCCAATGAAGTGTAATCTTTTGTTCCTGCTCTATATTTCGGATATCCTACCCAATAATTCTCAAATACCGGCAATCCTAACACTGAAAACGGACCTTCTCCATTTACAAGTTCCAGCACTTTATCTGTCTTATAAGATCCTATATTTTCTGTATTTCCGCTTCCAGGCTTCTCCCCTGAAATTTTATATTTTTCCTGCACAAATACCTCAACATCCTTATATGGGACAGCCACTTGCTTAATTTCTTCTATTTTGTATATCTGTCCTTCACTTGCTTTATCATTTCTGGTGTAGATAAATCCAACTACATAATGTTTTGCATATTCCTTATAAGGAAACATGATATTCTTCGTTCCATCTCTCATAAAAGACGCATAAGATCCCAACGTAAAACTATATTTATCTGGTTCTCCATTTCTTTTAAAACTTCTATATGTAGTCTTTATATCTATCGCAATTTTTTCCTTATCTTCTTTGTCTTTCATTAATGTAAAGTCAGGATAAACCGTCTGTTTCTCTGATGGCTGAAGAATAAATCCATTTTCATCTGCAATTTCCTGCAATACACTATATGAAATCAGTTCAAAGATTCTTCCAATCAGTTTTGAATCGCTTCCCAATGAGAAGATTCTTCCATCAGGAGCAGCCAGTGCACTTACTTCCCAGTTTATTTTTTTGTCATTTACTTTCCTGTTAAACGCAGATATAAAGTCAAAATCCATCCTTTGTTCCTCCAAAAACATCATCCCAATGCCTGCTTTTTCTCCTCACTCAACCCAAATGACAATTGTTCATATTGCATTTTATCCCGGCATTTTGCTGTCGCCGGATCGTAATTCATCAATAATGCCTCCATCATGGAATTGCGATTTTTTTCCTTCGCTCCTACATGATAAAAATGTTCCTGATTCAGTTTATAGCATCCATGCCATATCGTATCTATATAATTATTTTTTCTGTATTTGTTCTCCTCCCATGTCGACAACATAAACTTCGCCTTAGAAGCAAACAATGCATCTCTTAACATGACTTCCCGTTCTTCATCCCAACTGTCATAATAATCCACATGTCTTCCTATATAGGGTGGGTCACAATATATAAAATCAGCCTCTGTCGCTTCTCTGATGGTGTCTTCAAAAGACTGACACTTGAATTGCCAGTCCTTCTCCGGAAAAATCGTTTCCAGACGTTTTACCTGATTCACAATTTTTGTCACATATGCCTTTGCAAATCTCTGTGGTTTATGTCCATAAGGAACATTGAACTTATAGTTTTTGTTAAAACGAATCATTCCATTAAAGCAGCTTCTGTTCAAAAATAAAAAATCCAAAGGATTATGTTCCTCATTAAATCGATCCCTGATATAGTAATAATGTTTCTCATCCTTTTCTTCCAGAAGTTTTCCTTCTCTTTCCAAAAATTCTCTTACTATATAAGCATTTATCTTTCCGCTTTTAATATTATTGTACAATTCAATCACATAAGGATTGGTATCTGCAAAAACAGCACGTTTCGGCGCAAGATTAAGACCTACAACACCTGACCCCATAAATGGTTCATACCATACCGTATTTTCATCAATATATACCGCCTCTGAAATCAACTGAACGAGCTTTGTTTTTATTCCCTGTATTTTGATTGGCGGTACATACACTTTTTCAATCATACACGACTCCTTTCCGTATCCATATGCCCAAGTGAACAGTTCCTTCACATATTACTGCTGTTTATGATAACATATTCCCATTGTCTTTGAAATCTTTATTTACCCGAAAATCTTTCACAGAAATTTCCACATAACAATGTGTTGTTTTTCTGTTCTCCTTTCCATAAAAAACATCCCTTACAGAATACTTCCATAAGGGATGCTCTTTCGCTTTTATTTATGCGTTTTCGATTGCCCGTTCTTTTGCTTTCTCCTTGAACTGGTGCGCTTCTTCCAGCATCATATCTTTTACCTTCATCAGACGGATCTGCGTAGAACGCTCATTCTCGTCCAGCTTCATGGTAATGTATTTGATGTTGGCTTTCGCCTCAGGGATAATTACATGTTCCAGGGCATTTACACGGCGGCGTGTCTTCTCAATCTCCGCCGACATTAACTGGCAGGCTTTCTCAATCTCTGCAAGTCTCAGCATATCCGGCAGTATATCTGCCAGTGATTTTACAGCACCGTCCAGGTCACTGGAGGTAAATGCAAATCCATAGGAGTAGATGTCGTTGGCGTCAGAAGTTCTTGTCTTGTATTCCAGCACCGGAATATCCACACTCATGACGTTCTTCTTGTCTACATCCAGATAAACTTCCTGCTTCGGTGTCATCAGCGCAGTCTTCAATGTCTGTTCCGACATTCCTGCCTTGGCGATGACAAAATTGGTATTTGCAGAGCGGATGCCGGCCTCTACTTTCAGACGCAGTTCCATGTTTTCACGAACCAGGTCCAAAAACTGACGCATCAATTCGTCTCGTTTATCCTTCAGGAGCTTGTGGCCTCGAACAGCCGTCTGCAGTTTTTTCTTCTGCTTTGTCAACTCCATACGGGTTGGGTTCACCTGCGTAGATGCCAAATCCGTTCACCTTCTTTCTGCAATTACTGAATCAATGTTCTTCTTTATGAGCACCACGGCAAATTAATATTTGCCATAGTACTCATCTAGGAATTTATCATCGATACGTTTCAGTTCGCTTCGTGGAAGGATAGAGAGTAATTTCCAGCCGATCTTAAGTGTTTCCTCAATATCACGGTTGGCATCATACCCCTGAGATACATACTCTTTCTCAAACGCATCTGCAAATTTCGCATAAATCAAGTCGATATCAGACAGCGCAGCCTCACCAAGAATAACCATCAGCTCTTTCGCCTCTTTACCACGGGCATAAGCGGAGAACAGCTGGTTCATAGTATTGGAATGGTCCGCACGTGTCTTGCCTTCACCGATACCTTTATCTTTCAGACGGGACAGAGACGGCAGTACATCGATTGGCGGTGTGATACCTCTTCTGTACAGGTCACGGCTCAGGATAATCTGCCCCTCTGTGATATATCCTGTCAGGTCAGGGATTGGATGCGTCTTGTCATCCTCAGGCATGGTCAGAATCGGAATCATCGTGATACTTCCGTTCTTTCCTTTCTGACGTCCGGCACGCTCATAAAGAGTAGCCAGGTCCGTGTACATGTATCCCGGATATCCACGACGTCCCGGAACCTCTTTACGTGCGGCAGATACCTCACGAAGAGCATCGGCGTAGTTTGTGATATCAGTCAGGATAACCAGTACGTGCATATTTTTCTCGAAAGCAAGGAACTCTGCTGCAGTCAGTGCCATACGTGGTGTGGCAATACGCTCTACAGCCGGGTCATTTGCCAGATTTACAAACAGAACCGTTCTGTCAATCGCGCCTGTCTCTTTGAAGGACTCAACGAAGAAGTTGGATTCCTCGAATGTGATACCCATAGCAGCAAATACAACGGCGAACTGCTCGTCTGTACCGCGTACCTTTGCCTGTCTCGCAATCTGAGCTGCCAGCTGTGCATGCGGCAGACCGGATGCGGAGAAGATTGGAAGCTTCTGACCACGAACCAGTGTATTCAGACCATCAATGGCAGATACACCTGTCTGGATAAACTCTTCCGGATAGCTTCTGGCTGCCGGGTTCATGGGCAGACCGTTAATATCACGACGTTCCTCTGGAAGGATTTCCGGACCATCATCGATCGGGCGACCCAGACCGTCAAAGACACGACCCAGCATATCTTCAGATACGCCAAGCTCCATGCTTCGTCCAAGGAAACGTACTTTACTGTTTGATAAGTTAATACCTGTGGAGTCCTCAAACAGCTGTACCAGAGCATCGTTTCCGTTGATCTCCAGAACTTTGCATCGACGTGTCTCGCCGGATGCCAGCTCGATTTCTCCCAGTTCATCGTAAGCAACATCTTCAACGCCGCGTACCAGCATCAAAGGACCAGCTACTTCCTGTATGGTTCTATACTCTTTTGGCATTTTACAGGTCCTCCTTTCCGATTGTACCGGCAATTTCTACTGCCAATTCATTTGTAATTGCTTCATACTCACTTGTAAGATTTTCGTCCAGTGTATATTTGTAACGTCCGATTCTCTCACGAACAGTCATTTTAATCAGCTGGTTAATATCTGCACCTTTGTCCAGTGCCTCCAGGGATTCGTTGTAGAATGCCAGAACCAGTTTCATCATGTTATGCTGTTTTTCCAGTGAAGTATACGTATCAATTTCATGGAAAGAGTTCTGATGCAGGAAGTCCTCACGAATGGAGCGTGCTGCTTCCATTTTCAGACGGTCAGTCGGTGACAATGCATCCATACCTACCATCTTAACAATTTCTTCCAGCTCTGCCTCATCCTGAAGCAGACTCATCATTTCCTGACGAAGCTTCATCCAGTCTTCTGCCACGTTTGCATTAAACCATGGTCCCATATCATCCAGATACAGAGAATAACTGGTCAGCCAGTTAATCGCCGGGAAGTGACGTTTGTAAGCCAGGTTGGAATCCAGTCCCCAGAACACTTTTACGATACGAAGTGTTGCCTGAGATACCGGCTCGGAAATATCTCCACCTGGAGGAGATACGGCACCGATGGCTGTCAGTGCACCTTCTCTGCCATCTTTTCCTAAATTGATGACATGACCGGCTCTCTCGTAGAACTGTGCCAGACGGCTTCCCAGGTAAGCAGGATAACCTTCCTCACCAGGCATCTCTTCCAGACGTCCTGACATCTCTCGAAGAGCCTCTGCCCAACGGGATGTAGAATCAGCCATCAGCGCTACGGAATAACCCATGTCACGGAAATACTCAGCGATTGTAATACCTGTATAAATAGAAGCCTCACGGGCTGCAACAGGCATATCGGATGTATTGGCGATCAGTACGGTTCTCTCCATCAGGGACTCGCCTGTTTTCGGGTCCTTCAGTTCCGGAAACTCGTTCAGTACGTCGGTCATCTCGTTTCCACGCTCACCGCATCCGATGTAAACAACGATATCAGCCTCTGCCCATTTTGCAAGCTGATGCTGAATAACAGTCTTGCCGCTTCCGAAAGGTCCCGGAACGGCAGCCACACCACCTTTGGCAATCGGGAACATACAGTCAACGACTCGCTGACCGGTTACCAGCGGCTGTTTCGGAGGAAGCTTTTTCTGATATGGACGTCCTTTACGAACCGGCCATTTCTGCATCATTGTCAGCTCTTTGTCTCCGTTTTCTGTCTCCAGTACACATACAACTTCTTCTACGGTAAACTCACCGGATTTGATCTCTTTGACTTTACCTTTTACATTTGGCGGAACCATAATCTTTTGCTCAACAACGATGGTCTCTTTTACCGTACCAAGTACATCTCCGCCTTCTACTTCGTCTCCGACCTTTGCAACCGGTACGAAGTTCCATTTTTTATCTCTCTTCAGTGCCGGAACTTCAACACCTCTTTTCAGGCTGTTGCCTCCGGTTACTTTCATAATATCGTCCAGTGGTCTCTGGATACCATCGTAGATGCTGGCGATCAGTCCAGGTCCCAATTCTACAGAAAGAGGTACTTCCATAGATTCTACCGGCTCACCCGGTTTCAGTCCGGAAGTCTCTTCGTATACCTGAACAGATGCCTCGTCACCGTGCATCTCGATAATCTCACCGATCAGTCGCTGGTTGCTTACACGAACCACGTCAAACATGTTGGCGTCTCTCATGCCCTCAGCGATAACCAGTGGTCCGGCCACTTTCTTTATCGTTCCTTTACTCATTTGGACAAATCACACACCTTCCTAAAATTTTCAGCTAACACAAATAGCGGTTAGCCGTTCTGTGAAAACAGTATATCCGATCCAACTGCCTGCTCAACAAATTTCTTTACGTTCTCTACACCTTCTCCAGTATTTCCGGATACACCAGGAATCTGGATCACAGCTGGCAGCATCTGATCTTTATACTTGTCGATGACATGAGTCAGCTGCTGTGCCCAGTCTTCTGTAATATAAATTACAGCATAACCGGCAGCAGCCAGGTCATGAATCTGCTTCTCTGCTTTTTTCACCTCGGTGAGGGCAAACGTATCCAGTCCCACTGCAGCGAAGCCATAAATGCTGTCGTAATCGCCCATAACTGCAATTTTATACATACATTTCCCTTACCCTTTCCCGGATGGAATCTTCTGGAAGGTTATTCGCCTTACCGGAAAGAATGATTCGCACCGTCTTAATCTCATTTTCGCGGGCCAGCACATAAGCAACGAGTGGTCCCACGGAAAATGCGTTATATTTCTGCGGCTGAATGGTATGAATGATGCGGTTGTCACACCAGCGCTCAAATGCAGACGCAGAGTCTGCCAGCGCTTTGGCACCTTCCGCATATGCGGTTCCTGAAAGATACTCACAGATGGCATCCATGCTGTTTAACGCAGCCTTTGCCAGCTGATCGATACTCAGGCTTTCACATTCCACCATCGCCCGTTTCATAAATTCCATGGATTTTGCGGTTTTCTGTGAACGCACGGCTATCTTTATATTTGCCACGGCAACGGTATCTTCGGCATAATTTCTGATGATATCAGCTTTTGCCTCTTTTCCCGCCTGATAAATGGCCTCCAAAGTGGCCTTATCAATAATTACATCACATAACTGACCGTCCCTTGTATGCAGCAGTGTCTCATAAGCCTCCTGGGCAGCATTTGCCATGGAAGCCGGCAGTCTGGAAAAATCCTTTTCTTTGATGATGTTAACCATCTCCTCACCGGAGATCGCGCAATCCTCAAAGTAGATTCCCGGATGTTTCTCTTTAGAGCACACTTCTTTGATGGCTGCTTTCAGATTATGGAAAAGATTCGGGTAAGACAATACGTCAAACACAGACATATCAATGCGCATATCACGCATCGTCTCCCAGATTTTCTCCGTCTCTCTCGTCAGCATCGCCTCTGCAACCAAAGGTGTATCACTGTCTCCCCAGCCTTTTTCTGCCAGAAGCTGCAGGCAGCTTTCCTCTGTCGGGCAGGCAATCAGCTGCTCAATCACAGAAGAGGACAACAGTGAAACTTCCAAAGCACGTATGCGCGCAACCGCGTAGGTAAATTCCATATCAGACATGATAAATCCTCCTTTATTTGGTTACGCTTCTACGAAAATAATATTTTTTGTACCTGATCCTGTAATTCATCCCGTTTTGCGTCAAACATCGCTTTAAAGGAACAATTCTCCTCGATGCCGCCGTATGCAAGAACGAATCCTTTCTCAATGTTCTTTGCTTCTTTTGCCACGGTCAGCTTTCCGCCTTTGGATTTGGCAATCTTTGCAGCCTCATCCGCAAAACCGGCCGGCAGTCTCTTCAGATCTTCAGAAGAAAAATAGATTTCTCCCTCTAAAGGCTGTGCGAATTTCTTAAGCATTTCCTTTAATGTCTTGAAATAAGCATCGCCATCCTTTGCACAGAATTTTGCATAAGCCTTATCTATTACCTGCGAAATCATCTCCTGTTTTGCAGTCAAAATCGCTGTTCTGCGTTTTAAGTCTGCTGCTGATTTCACTCTTTCTTTATAGTTGGCAATGTCTGCATCAGACTGTTTCGAGATCTCAGCCACAAGGACTTTAACCTCCTCTAACGCTTCTGCCTTCAAAGCCTCTGCCTGAGAGTTGGCTTCTTCAATCTTTGCATTGGCGGAGTTCTTCGCTTCATCCAGAATCTGGTTTACCATTTTATCTAATCCAGTCATTCTCAAGCTCTCCTTATCCATTGATTCTTCGTATTAAACCGGAATATTGGAAACTGCCAGGATAGAAATCAGCAGTGCCAAAATAGCGTATGTCTCAACCATTGCAGGGAACAACATCGCTTTACCGAACTGATCCGGTTTCTTTGCTACGATACCGATGGATGCTGCAGATGTTTTTCCCTGATATTTACCGGAAATCAGGCCAACGATTCCGATTGGCAGACAAGCTGCAAGAATCATAAGACCTGTCTGCGGAGTAATTGCTGCTACCTGTCCGCCTAACAGACCAACTTTAGATAAAGTGATGAAACCAACCAGCAATCCATAGATACCCTGCGTACCTGGCAGAAGCTGCATGATCAAAACTTTTGCAAATTTACTTGGATCTTCTGTAACAACACCAGCGGCTGCCTGTCCTGCAATACCTACACCGATTGAGGATCCTGCACCTGCTAAAAGCACTGCAATCGCTGCTCCTAATAATGCGTAAACAATTCCTAATTCACTCATGAGTTAATTTTCCTCCTTAATATCAACATATTTCGTATTTTGTTTAAATGGATTGAATGGTCTTCCGCCGCCCTCGTAGAATTTACCAAAGAATTCTACAAACTGAAGACGATTGGTATGCACATACGCACCCAGAAGGTTGATGGCAAGGTTCAGGGTATGTCCCACAATAAAGACTACAATAAAGCCAATCACACCAATGATGCTTGTTCCCATCATACTTCCCATCTGGTTTACTACAGAAGCGATAACTCCGGTAGCCAGTCCCAGAGCAAGAAGACGGGAATAAGAAAGTACATCACTTAACCATCCGGTAATGTTATACAGTTCGTATGCACCAAGTGCGAGACGCAGTCCAAAGTTCTTATTGTCGCGTGCAGCAAACAGCAGCAGTCCGACAGCGCCGCCAATGGCGAGCACTTTGGCAAGCAGATTCACAAATGGCGGGAATACGATTTTTGCCTGTGCGATGGATGCAAACAGATCGGATGGAATCAGCATCAGCAAAAGTCCGACCAGAAGCATATACCAAAATACCACATCACACAAAAATCCCATATAATCTTTGTTCTTGATATAGCTGTAACCTTTGATTCCAAGACCAAAGAACAGATGAACAATACCGAGTCCCAGTGAGAAAATCAGAAGTTTCATCGGATTGTTCAATGGCACAAACCACAGAGCAGGTATCACGACTTTGTGTCCAAAGTATACTTCCGATACGATATCCACAACATTTCCGAAGTAACCGCCGAATAAAACACCCCAGATCAGGGTGGAAATTCCACAGTACATGAACAGACGAATGGATTTTGCCAGTCCTTCTGCCATGCGCGGAAACTTCTTCAACGCAATGAAACATACGAGTGACACAAGCAGTCCGTAGGCTGCATCTGAAAGCATCATACCAAATAATACAATGTAAAATACGGACATAATCCGCGTCGGATCCACCTCACCTTTGTGAGGAAGTCCATAAGATTCCAGAACTCCTTCCACTGATGAAGAAATCTTTCCGTTCTTCAAAAGTACCGGAGGCTCCTCCTCTTCTTTTATCTCTTCTACATCAACGGTGCAGTTATACGCGTTTTCAATTTTTTCTTTTAATAAAGGTACTGCACCTTCCGGCACATAGCCGCTGATAAAGAAGGTTTGCTTTGACTGAGGGATCTGACCGAGAATCTGATATTTCTCCGCACGGATGCGATAATAATCGACAAATAAGCGAAGATCATTTCGATAATCTTTGTATTCTGCGATCTGGCTCTCAATCTGTTTTGTTTTCGAGTTCAATTGCTGAATCTGTTCTTCCAGATTCTTTTTCAGTTCCGACGGAACTTTACTTACCATCTGAGATGGTCTGGCAAAACCTGATGCCCGAAGTGCATCTTCCAGTTTGTCTGCGTCTTTTCTGAGGCAGACAACTGCCAA
This sequence comes from Lachnospiraceae bacterium, assembly GCA_022787145.1. Lineage (GTDB taxonomy): Bacteria > Bacillota > Clostridia > Lachnospirales > Lachnospiraceae > JALFVM01. Next base: position 10,928 of record JALFVM010000119.1, read on the forward strand.
ATAGGTCAAATCCTTATCAGCCGACAGAATCGTTACGTCATAGGCGTCCAAATCAGGGGCATGTTCTGCCACCGCCGTGCGTATCTCCTCCATAGTCATGGCTCTCGACATCGTTCCCACCAAAAATGCTGCAGAACGTGTTCCTCGATAAGTCATCGGAACTTCCAGAGACATCCATGGAGCAAGTGATTCGATCTGGTTCTCCAGTTTCACCACATTAGCATTGTTTTCTGAGATTTCCTTGTTGAGGTTGACAAGCTCTCTGGCTCTTTTGCTCATCACATCGCGGTTCTGTACGATTTTCTCATACTCCCACCGATTGACTTGCTTTTTCCCCTCAAGGGAACTCAGCATAGACGTTTTTTCCGGGACATATTTTTGCAGTACATCAAGCGCATGTTCCGCCATAACTGCCTGTTTTTCGAATACCTGGCGTGATTCCACGGTATCCATTTTTTGCAGGCTGTCATCTTCGATTACGGAATTGTCAATTTCCATAACACCGAGTGCCTGCAGTTTTTCCAGTATGGCTTTGCGGTCTTTTTTCAGCGCGCAGATACTGAATCTTTGCATCTGCAATACTGCCATATCAGCATCCCTCCTTTTCCTTTTTTCCTTTTTTCCCTTTTTTTCTTTTTCCTGAAGAAATCTAAAATTTCTTACAAAAATAGCACTTAGTACAACTGTGCGATTACTTCGTCAATTGCCTGTGCTTCTTTTTTTGCTGCTGATTTTTTGAGTGCAGCAATTTCCTTCTGAATGTCCGCATCTACAGATTTCATTGCCTGATCGGACTCCTTTTTGGAAACTTCCATGGCTTTTTGTGCCTGGTCTTTGGCCTCTTTGATCTTGGCCTCTTTTAACTGTTTCGCTTCGCCTCTGGCCGCTTCCACAATTTCGGCACACTGAGTTCCTGCGTTTTTGAGAATCTCATCCGCTTTGGCCTCAGCTTCCTGTACCACCTTGATCGTTTCCTGTACCACCTTATCACCACCTTTTCGCGTATAGTAAAATACTACCATAGACTTTGACAAAAATCAAACAAAATCCGTCACGTTGCCTGTATTTTCCTACAAAACGTCCATTTTTTTGTATAAAAAAACATGGAAAATCTTTATTCTCTCCAATTTTCCATGCCTTTTATGCACTGCATCGCTTTATCTAATCGTATAAATATTTTTCATTTTTTTCTAAATTCTTCTGATTTACCCAGACATATTTTACATAAATTTTTTCTTGTGCACTTTGCACTTTTTCCTCATCCCATACAGTAGAGCGAGCCGCCGCCCAGATTGTCTCAAATGCCATCTGATAAGTATCCTGTGCAATCACGCCATATTCTATACCTTCTGCGATTGCTTTTTTCTGAATGCTTCCGGAATCAAATCCCACAATCTGAATCTCTCTGTCCGGATATTCCTTCAAAATGTTCAAAACAGTCTCTGATACTTCCGCATTGGTACAGAAAATTCCCTTCAAATCCGGATGAGCTTCCAAAACACTGCGCACCTCATCTTCCAGGTTTTCCTCTTCATTTTTAAATGTGATGGAATCAATCGTTACATTCGGATGCTTATTCTTCATGCGTCTGCGGAATCCGCGCACTCTGTCTTTGCTGGTCTGCGCAACTTTTTCATGTGCCACCACAGCCACCTCTCCCTCATTGGCGATTGCCTTGCACAGCTGATCCGCTGCCGTCGCACCCGCCTTCACATTATTCGTTCCGCAAAAAACGCTTGCCAGACTGCTGGAAACATTTGAATCAAACATAATCACCGGAATTCCATTTTCCTTTGCCGTCTCAAGCTGTGCCTCACAGGAATTGACATCGCTGGCCGCCAGACAAAGTACAGACGGATTTTCCGCCAGCACAGCATCAATCGTATTGATCTGTGTCGTCACATCGGATTCCTCTTTTGGACCTTCGTAAGTCATGGTAATCTTATCTGCACCTGTATATCCATATGCCTGGTTCAGATACTCCACTGCCATTTTCATATTTTCTTCAAAATCCCTCCAGTAACCTGTACTGACGGATTTCACCACCACTGCAATACGCGCTCCCTTTTCAATCGGAATACTCGTGTCAATCTGAATCGGAGCCTCTATCTTTTCCTCTTCTTTCTCTGGTACCTGCGTGCTGCTCACCGTCGGTGTCACGGTCACTCCCGCCTGCGCCTGCACAGACGACTCTGCTTCTCCTTTATATCCCACAGCCGTCAATCCTACAGCCGCCAAACACAAAAATGCCAACAATCCTTTCTTCATTTTATTTCCTACTTTCTTTATTTACATTGTCTTTACGAATTTCTAACATTTTTGATTATACACATTTTTTGTTTTTCGTCCAGAGTTTTAATAATTTTTTCACAGATTAATCCCAAATATCCCATTCCTTCCCGATTGCATAGATCAGAAGAAGCGCCGCAGGCCCCAGTACAAATCCCCAAATCCCAAACACAAACAATCCAACATACACGGCCGCCATAATTACAACTGGATACGTTCCGACTTTTTTTCCAATCAGACGCGGTTCCATCAGTTCCCGCACCACACTTGTCAAAAGCTCAATTGCCAGAAAGCCGGCCGCCATCACAAAATCACCTTTCAAAAAGAAAATAATGGCCGCCGGATACGTCACAAGGCCGGTACCAATCACAGGAAGTGCATCCATCGCGCCTAGTCCGATTCCAAGAATCAGATAATAAGGGTTTTTCATAATCCAAAGTGCACCCACGCAAATCCCGGCAATCACTACCATAATAATTGCCTGAGCCTTTATATAAGTAACGCCTGTCTCCTTGAGCCGAAGCAGCACACGCCTCCACTTCGGATAAAAACGGAAGGTACGAAGCTGTTTTCTGATCTGCGCAAGATCCTTTACAAACAATACGCCGGAAATCACCGCGATCACCGCGCCGCTGATCACAAGAATCATCGACTTCGCCCAGTTCGCAGCCTGAAAAAGCAGTTTGCTTCCCATGCCGGAAATACAAGCATCTCCGATTTTTTGTGCATAACTCACCAGAAAATCCTGTGTCCTTCTTTGTGAAATTCCCGTTGTGTTTTCCACTGCTTCACAGCACCTGCTCATCATTTTTTCGCAGTACGCTTCAAAAACCGGATATTTTTCAATCCAGGCCGTTATCTGGTCTGCGCATATAACACCAATCTTATATAGAAGAAACACAGTCAAAGCAGCGGCAGCAGACATAAAAAGCCCTGCCCAGATACTCCTTTTGATTTTGCACTTTCGTTCCAGCACACATACACGCGGATACATCCATGCTGCCATCATCCATCCAATCAAAAAAGGAATCATCACCGGAAATATGTATCGCAACCCTACATACACTCCGGTTATGATTCCTACTATACTCAAATACCGTTTCCATCCAGCCTGCACACTGCCACACACCTTCCCGCATCTTTTGCCTTGATGCTCTTATTATGACAATGTTTCCTGTTTTTTATTCTCCCTCTGCCAAAAAAGGTTGAAACGCCGTTCCCTGCGGGCGAATTTCAAATTTCATCTTTTTTCCGGTGATCGGATGTGGAAATACAATTTTATGCGCACAGAGAGCCACGTAATCTATGCCATCTTCTCTTCCATATTTTTTATCACCAGCCAGCGGCATCCCCGCATGCGACATCTGTACACGAATCTGATGATGCCTTCCCGTATCAATCTCAATTTCCACCAGTGTCATGGAATTCTCTGTCCTTAAAGGACAATAATGCAAAACTGCTTTTTTGCTCTGCGATGTTCCCTTTTGTACCACAGAAGAAGCATTCTGGCGTGCATCTTTTTTCAGATAGTCCTCCAGACGACCTTTTTCTGTCACAATTCCATGTACAACTGCGAGATATTTTTTGCCCAGTCCCTCCTGCGCAAGATTCTGATTCAGTTTCGCTGTTGCCTTTTTATTCTTTCCAAAAACAAGAAGTCCCTCCACCGGCTGGTCGAGCCGATGCACCACTCCCACAAAAGGCATCTGCCCCGGATTTTTCGAAGCTTCATAATTTTTCAAAAGACTTTCCATATCCATCTGCCCCATCCGGGCACTCTGTACTGCAAGTCCGGCAGGCTTGTAACAGACAAAAATATCTTTATCTTCATATCGAATATATGGTTTGATATCCAAAATACGCATTTTCTTCCTCCTCATACGATCAAGCGTTTTTTTACACAACCATCCTATGGATTCATTTTTTCCGTTTCCTTTTTCATAGGCTGCTTTACACTCCAGAATTTTACCATTTCCAGTATATCATATTTCCCTTGACAATTGTTCCATCTGTTGCCATACTTATTTTTGCAAATATTTTGGAATTTTTATGTCTCACATGATTGGAGGAATTATGTTAACTTATGTACTACTCATCCTTGGCTTCGTCCTTTTGATTAAGGGCGCGGACTTCTTTGTCGTAGGAAGCTCCAGCGTTGCCAAACTTTTAAAAATCCCAAGCGTCATCATCGGTCTGACAATCGTAGCATTCGGAACCAGCATGCCGGAAGCTTCCGTCAGCATCACCGCTGCTATGGCAGGAAAAAACGCCCTTGCCTTAAGCAACGTCGTCGGTTCCAACTTGTTTAACCTGCTGGTTGTCATCGGCTGCAGCGCATTGATTCGGAGCATGCCAATTCAAGCATCTGTACTCAAAAAAGACTTTCCTGTTTCCATCTTCGCTACGATACTGCTTCTTGTCATGTATATCCCAACCATGTATCACGGTGAGAAAGCATCCATGCTCTCACGCATCGAGGGATTGATTCTGCTGGCACTGTTCATCGCCTATGTTGCTTCTACCGTCAAAGACGCACTCAAAGCCCGCAAAGAAATTCAGGAAATGGGAGATTTCCAGATTTTATCTGCTCCCCTGACGATTCTCTACATCGTAGGAGGAATTGCCGCAATCGTCTACGGCGGTGATCTCGTTGTCGACTGCGCTTCAAAAATCGCAGCCTCCTTCGGACTGAGTGAAAATTTCATCGGACTGACGATTGTAGCACTCGGAACATCACTGCCGGAACTGGTGACTTCCGTCGTAGCAGCCAAAAAAGGGGAGAGCGATCTGGCACTTGGAAACGTTGTCGGTTCCAACCTGTTTAACATTTTGCTGATTCTCGGTTCTTCCTCTGCACTGCATCCGATTGCAGTTACCGCAGAAACCGTATACGACACCTTGATTCTTCTTGGTTCCAGCATTGTTGTTTATATTTTTGCGTTCCACAAAAAAGAAATCAGCCGCAAAGAAGCAACTGTGATTTTACCGATTTATATTGTATTTTTCATCTATATCTTAATGAGGTAATTTTTCTTTCACAAAAACAATAAGACGACCATCATTTCCACTTAATTGTAAAATGATGGTCGTCTCAATTTTCTTCACTATTCAATTTTTGTTTACCTCGTTTTTCTAATCGTATTTTCCAACACGGTTATCTGACAATATTCAATTTTTGTTTTTGAAAAAATTTTAATTTTTCTCTTTTTATCCCTGCTCGCGAATAAATCTTATCTCACCCAAATAACACTTATTCTCTTAGAAAGATTTTTCTTTTCTTATTTTTTATAATATTTGTTGATAGCAAATATTCTTCTGATGCAAGCTTCAATCCACTTTTTATTTTCTCTGTTTCAATCAAATCATTTTCCATATGATCCAGATGAATCCTCTAAAAAATCCATCTTACTAATTCATTCTTATCATTCGTTACTTCAAATTGACATTTGTTTCGCTGAGTGTAAAAATAAATCTTTATATATAAAACAAAGAATAAATAAACATGAATCTCAAAATGTCTTTCCTGTTTTCCCTGCGTTTATATCTCTGCTCTATTCTATAAATACTCCATAACTAACCACGATATGATTTATTCATTGGAAAGCTTCAACATAATCGAAAACGGGTAGTTACACTTTTTCTTATATTCGTTTCTTTACACGAATCAGAAAGACTTGTAACAGGTTTGTGGTAGTATTCAATATGAGTGCTAACAAATAACTCATTCAGCAGATTTCGTACATCCTTTTTTCATCTTCCGGATACTTCAACATTTCATTCAACTGCTGAAACTTTCTTGCAGGAACTGTTAAACATTACCACTCTCATATTGATGGAATTGTTATGTACTTCTCATTGGACTATACCTCCATAAATTTGAATCCGTCTTTTTCGTAACATGTATTCTATGATTATGAAAAAGTTTTTAATTGGTTGTTTTTTATTTATGTATGTATAATAGCAGACGTTTTTTGATTTGTCAATACTGTTTTTGAAAAATTATTTATTTTTTAATTTTAAAACTGTTAATTATTGTTTTATTTTCAAAATCGTTCATACAATTGTTTCTTTTCAACAATTTGCCCACTGTGCTGATTGTTTCAAACCCAGAACGCATCATACGGTAAATTACTCATCACTTAACTTTGCACAGAAAAGACTGCCGCACAGGTTCTTTCCAAATGAACTCCCTGCGCAGCAGCCTTCATATTCTAACAAACTGATAGCCCGAATCATTTGCAAGAATACTAACATTCCAGCAAACTATTATCTCGAATAACTTGCTATCCTTTACTTTCTATTTTCTGTTATAGTTAATCAGACATCCCTTCAGGATAATCTCACGCTCATCATCAGTCAGCTCTCCCAAAGCCATTGTGAACTCTTTGAGTTCGTCGCCAACTACGTAAGCCTTGATGCTGTCAGCTTTCTCTTCCACTGCCTTTTTCACATCCGGTACAAAAATGTAGTCTCCGTTTTTGAATGGAAGATCTCCTGCCTGAATCAGGAATGGAAGCATACCCCAGTTGATCAGGTTGGAGCGGTATCTCTTTGTCGCATATTCATTGGCAATGTTTGCCCATCCGCCAAGAACCTTCTGGCAGGATGCAGCCTGCTCACGCGCAGAACCATCGCCAGGTTTTACTGCAAAAATGGTACTTCCCACACCAAGATTCTCTTTGCTTACTTCCGGATAAGATTTCTTAATCGTATCCATCACAGGTTTCAGTTCTGGAAGAGCATCTACCGGACACTCACCTGCCTGAATTGCCTTCTCCGCTTTCTGCACTTCTTTTGCACGTCCCACATAAGCCGGGTCTTTTCTGGAAAGAGCAAACTCAGCCAGTCCCAGAGGATTGGAACGGTAAGAAGAAGTTTCACCGGACGGAATCAGCTCATCCGTTGTGGTAACAGGATCGTGAATCTCAGATACTACCTTCAGCACAAGGTTGTCTGCCAGTGCAGGCATTTCCGGCCAGTCTTTGATGTTTGGACCAAACTGAATCTCTGTCTCTGGATCAGCCACTCCATGACTGTCAAATACACGATTTTCATAAATAGTCTTATCAAAGAAGTACTGCGGATGTCTGTACTCTCCGGCAAATTCTGTCGCAGGTGTCAGGAAACCTTTGTTTGCGGCTGTCGCTGCGATGGAACGGGCATCCATAAGAGCCACAGAAGAAATCTGACCATTCTGAATCTTGGATCCTTCACGATTCGGGAAGTTTCTTGTAGAGTGACGGATACTAAACGCATTGTTCGCCGGTGTATCGCCTGCGCCAAAGCAAGGACCACAGAATGCTGTTTTTACAACTGCACCAGTCTGAAGCAGATCTGCCAAAACACCATTCTTCGCAAGTTCCATATAAATCGGTGTACTTGCAGGATATACACTCAGAGTAAACTTGTCATTTCCGATGCTTGCACCGCGCAGGATATCTGCCGCATCACAGATATTTTCAAATCCACCACCGGCACATCCGGCAATGATTCCCTGATCTACATACAGCTTGCCATCGATTACTTTATTTTTCAGTGTGAAGTCTACTTTACCGTCCAGACTTACCAACGCACGTTTTTCTACATCGTTAAGCACATCTTCCAGGTTTGCATTTACTTCATCAATCGTATATGTATTGCTTGGATGGAACGGCATTGCGATCATCGGTCTGATCTCACTTAAATCAATCTCAATCATTCCATCATAGTAAGCCACATCTCCAGGATTCAGCTCTTTGTACTCTTCGCTTCTTCCGTGAATCTCAAAGTACTCCTGAATCTTTTCATCTGTTCTCCAGATGGAAGACAGACAGGTTGTCTCTGTTGTCATAACATCAATTCCAATACGGAAATCTGCTGACAGATTGGAAACACCTGGTCCGACAAATTCCATAACTTTATTCTTCACATAGCCATTTTCAAATACTTTACCGATAATAGCAAGCGCCACGTCCTGAGGTCCGACACCTGGAATCGGTGCACCCTTCAGATAAACACCTACCACACCCGGCATATTGATGTCATAAGTCTGCTCCAGAAGCTGTTTTACCAGCTCAGGACCACCTTCGCCCATGGCCATTGTACCGAGTGCACCGTAACGTGTATGGCTGTCAGATCCAAGAATCATTTTTCCGCAGCCTGCCAGCATCTCACGGGCAAACTGATGAATTACAGCCTGATGAGGTGGAACATATATGCCACCATACTTTTTCGCACAGGTAAGACCAAACATATGGTCATCCTCGTTGATTGTTCCGCCTACTGCACAAAGAGAGTTGTGGCAGTTCGTCAGAACATAAGGAACTGGGAATTTCTCCAGACCAGACGCACGCGCTGTCTGAATAATGCCTACAAAGGTAATATCATGTGATGTCAGCTTATCAAATTTAATTTGAAGCTTTTCCATGTTGCCGCTGGTATTGTGTTCTTTCAAAATGCCATAGGCAATGGTGTTTTTTGCTGCTTCTTCCTGAGAGATTGTAAGACCTGCTGCTACAGGGTCTTCTACAATCTCAGTACCATGTACCAAGTACACACCTTTCTCATACAATTTCATAATATTTCCTCCTCTTATTCAATATTATCTATTCATTATAAAGTATTTGTCGAAAAGTTTCAAACATTTTCTTCAGAGAATGGACAGCCATCTGTCCCAGCTACTTTCACTTTGACTTTCTTATATCCCTCGAATATAATAGTTCTATCCCAAAGGCTGAAATTCTTGTTTGTTGAGGAGGTCGTATGTGCACCACTTTCCTGGTCAACGAAACACTTTCATCCGGCAGGTGTGGGAATTACTTCCGGAGTTTTTTCATGACCGACTTTCATCCGAGAGGGATACACAGCGCAGGCATGTCGATTTTCTTGCTTTTTCTGCGCCGCTTGTGGATTGCTCTTGACGCAAACTCGCACGCAGTGCTCAAACAGTGCGTCGCGAGCAATCGCTATGCTCGAAAAAACTGCGAAATTTTCTCCAAATGTCTGCGCTGTGTATCCCTCTCGAACGAGTGCGGTCATGTAGAAAACTCCTATGTTTTCATAAATAATACAAATGATTTAGGTGTCAAAACCTTGATTACGGATTGTTTTGTGCTACGCACTTCCACAATCCTGCCCCCGCATTCGCAATCTATGGGGCCCCGCCCCACTTCTTGCTCATGTGTGGGCGTGTCAATAAGGTATATCTCCACTTACATGCAAGCATGACGTGAAGAATACCTTTTGACACTGTAATCATGCATATGGAATGATGGAAGTTCAAAAAACAAAGATGGATGAACAGAAATGTTTTATGGAACTGCGATACGTGGCTGCACTTTGATATAGAAGCATGTTAAAAAAGGAGGTAAATTATGCGATTTTTTCATTTATCGGATTTGCATTTGGGAAAGCATTTGCATCATTATAACCTGAAAGAAGATCAGATGCATATCTTAAAAGAGATTACGACATATGCCCGCACACTGCATCCGGATGCGATAGTGATTGCGGGGGATATTTATGATAAATCGGTGCCGTCTGCGGAGGCGGTGACGATGTTTGATCAGTTTCTTACGGAATTGTCTGCAATCGAACCGGCGATTCCGGTTTTGATCATAGCGGGAAATCATGATTCTGGTGAACGGCTGGATTATGTCGGTGAAATTCTTGGAAAACATCAGATTTACATAGCGGGAAAACCGCCCGTTACACAGGGAGAGCATTTGAAAAAAATTACACTCGAGGACGCGTATGGTCCGGTGCATTTTTACCTGCTTCCGTTTCTGAAGCCTTCCTATGTGAGAAATGTGCTGCCGCAGGAGGTTCTGGAGAACTATACACAGGTGGTGAAGTGCCTACTTGAGAGAGAGGAACCTGATTATACGCAGAGAAATGTGCTGGTGTCGCATCAGTTTTATACGGGGAAGGGGCAGCAGCCTGAGACGTGCGACTCGGAGCTTGTGAATGTCGGAGGACTTGACAATGTGGATATTTCGGCAGTACAGAAATTTGATTATGTGGCACTTGGCCATTTGCATGGGAAACAGCAGGTAGGGTTGCCGCATATCCGTTATTGCGGAACGATGCTGAAGTATTCCGTCAGTGAGGCGGTTCACGAAAAGAGTCTGACGATGGTGACGTTGAATGCCAAGGGGGAAGCGGTTCATCTTGAGAATCTTTTGCTTCATCCTCTGCGTGATGTGCAGAAGAAAAAAGGATTGCTGGAGGATATTCTGAAGGAAGGCACAGAGAAAGACTCCAGCAATTATGTCAGTGTGACGTTGACAAATGAGGAAGAACTGTACAAGCCAAGAGAGCAGTTGATGAGTGTTTATCCATTTCTTCTGGAAGTGCGCATGGATCGTGAAAGGACGAGGCGCAAGCTGGAGGATATGGGAGAGGAGATTGAGAGGAGAAGCCCGTTGGAAATGTATCAGGACTTTTACCGGGAGGTACATGGCACAGAGCTGGGGGAAGAAGGCATTGAGATTATGAGACAGATTCTGGATGAGATAAAGGAGGAGTGCTAGATGAAGCCGTTAACCATAGAGATGTCTGCATTTGGTTCTTATGCGGGGCGGGAAGTGGTAGATTTTACTTCCATGCAGCAGGGGATTTTCTTGATTACGGGAGATACAGGAGCAGGAAAAACGACGATTTTTGATGCGATGATGTATGCGCTTTATGATGATACCAGCGGTGGGCGAAGGGATGGTGCGATGATGCGAAGCCAGTATGCAAAAGATGATACGCCTACTTATGTGAAATTTACGTTTTCTTACCGTGGTAAAACATACACGATTCGGAGAAATCCGGAGTACTCTCGTCCGGGAAAACGCCGCTATGCCGATGGCTCGATGCGCATGGTAAAGGAAGCTGCTTCTGTGGAGCTGGTGTTGGAGGACGGCAGCGTTTTTATGGGAAAAAAACGTGATACGGACAAGAAGATTGAAGAAATCATTGGGCTGGACGCGCAGCAGTTTCGTCAGGTTGCCATGATTGCGCAGGGGGATTTTCTGAAGCTTCTTCACGCTGAATCCAAAGAACGCAAAGAAATCTTTTCTAAGATTTTTCATACCAGAGTTTATTGGCAAATTCAGGAGAGCTTGAAAGCAACGACGAAGAATCTGTATGGACAGATTGCGGATAATCTGAAACAGTGCCACAGAGAGATTGACCAGGTGTGCTGCCAGGAGGACAGTCTGTATACCGTTTCGTGGAAAAACTGCAAAAAAGATATGGAATTTTCTATGGATGAGGTTCTGGAAATTCTGGAGAAGATTGTTGAGGAAGGCAGTCAGCGTTTGAAACAGCTGCAGAAAAGTAGAGAAGAAAATGACGGAAAAATTCAAAAACTGGAAGAGCTGTTTCGCAGGCTTTCGCTGGTGCAAAACTGCGAAAAACGAAGAACTGAAAATCAGGAAAAACTAAAGAGTCTGTGTCAGTGGCTGCAGCAGCAGGCTCCGGTTCTGGAAGAATACCGCAAAAGTATGGCAAAAAAGCAGAAGGAACTGGCGGAAGGTGAGAAAGAATTCACACCGCAAATGACCCGTCTGCAGGACAGCCTGAAACAGTACCGCCTGCTTGAAGAGAGAAGCGAAGAACTGGAAAACCTGCAAAAGGACCTTGCACAGGTTCTGGAGAAACTGGAAGAGGAAGAAAAGGAGCAGAAGAATCTGCAGAAGAAGCGGGAGACATTGGAGGAAAGTCTGAAAGAGCTGGAAGATTTGCCTGTACAAAAAGTGCAGGTGGAAGCAATCTGGAAACAGTATCAGCAGCAGAAAAAGCAGTTGGAGGAATATTGCGGGAAAATTGCCGAGTTGGATGCGTGGAAGCAGAGACGGGAAGAAAGTCTGGAAGTTTATCAGTCTGCCTGTGAAAAAGCAAAGGAACAGGCGCGGCTTTATGAAAAAGCCTACCAGCTGTTTTTTGCCGAACAGGCGGGAATTCTGGCACAGAATCTGGAGGAAGGGGATCCTTGTCCTGTATGCGGTTCTCTGCATCATCCAAAAAAGACAGAGTTATCTACAGAGGCGCCAACGCAGGAAGAGGTGGAAGCTGCAAAAAAGAGCAGGGAAAAGGCGGAAAAAAAACGGGATGAAGCACAGATTTTTTTCACGGAATGTACGCAGAAGCTGAAAAATCAGCAGGAATTGCTTCGGGAGCAGGGAAGTGCTCTTCTGGAGGATGATGATTTTCAATTGAATGGAGTGGGATATCAGAAAATAAAGGAAAAAGTGGATGATGTGGATAAGTCTGTGGATAACTATGCAGAAAATGTGGATAAACTTAGACAATTAGAACTGGAACTGGAAAAAAAAAGACAGGAGTATGTGGCAATTCAGCAAAAGCAGGAAGAACAGACACAGCAGCAGGCAATACTGGAACAAAAAAGACAAGCGCTTCTTCTTGAGGAAGGAAAACTGGAAAAAGAAGTACAGCTTTTTCAGGAGAAGCTAGTGTTTGCGGATGAAAAAGAAACAGCGAAACAGTTGCAGAAACTGCAGGAAGAATTGGACGGACTGCGAAAAGAAGCAGAAGAAGCTCGCAGGGAATATGAGAGACAGTCAGAAGAACATCACATAAAATCCGGAGAAAAACAGGCATGTGAGCAGCAAAGTCAAGAACTTTGGAGAGAACTGAAAGAGATCAGGGAAGGTTATGAACAGCAGCGAAAACTGTGTGAAGACAGTGGGGAAAATTTGTCAAAAGAGGCGTTTGAAGAAAAACTTCTCCAGGCGCGTGCAAAGCAAAAAGAGCTGGAAGAACAGTATATGGCATTGTCGCACTGTGCACAGAATAACAAAAATTCCTGGAAAAAACTGAAAGAATACGAAAAGACGCAGGGAAGCCTCCAAAAAATGTATGCGTTGTATGAGGATTTGAGTCGCACGGCGAATGGAACTTTGGCAGGCAGTGCAAAAGTAGATTTTGAGACGTATGTGCAGCGTCAGTATTTTAAACAGATCATAGCAGCTGCAAATCGCCGGCTTGTCAAAATGAATCAGGAGCAGTTTATTCTTCAATGCAGAGATTTAAAGAATCTTGGAGGAAAAGCGCAGGCAGGACTTGATCTGGATGTTTATCATCTTGTGAATCAGTCTGTGCGTGATGTGAAAACGCTGTCAGGCGGGGAATCTTTTATGGCGGCTTTGGCAATGGCACTTGGGCTGGCCGATATGATTCAAAACGAGGCGGGAGCGATACGCCTGGATACGATGTTTGTGGATGAAGGCTTTGGTTCACTGGATGATGAAGCCCTCTTCCAGGCAATTCAAGTGCTGCTTGGACTGAGCCAGCAGCAGTGTCTGGTGGGAATCATCTCCCATGTGAACCAGTTAAAAGAGCAGATTGATTGTAAATTGATTGTGACAAAAGATGAAAAGGGCAGTCATGTCCGGTGGGACTGAAAACGTTCTCTGAGAAGGCTTTCTCCTTCTGTCAGCCATTCATCCAGTGAAGCGGATGCTCCAAGGACATTCTGGAAAATGTGGTGCTCATCGATGATTCCCTGTCCATGGGGAACGAGATAAGCACCGGCATCGCTGCCCAATGCTGTCGGAACCTTCAGATCCCAGGCATTATGAAGACTTGTCTCAATGGTATCCATGATGGTCTGTACTTCCTTATCAGGAAAACGACCGCATCCAAGCAGATTGAAGACCGTGGCAGCCGTCGGGACATAGAGCGTGTGATTTTCTGCCATAACCTCCATAGTTTCCCGATCAATAAAGTTTCCGTGCTCAATGCTGTCTACGCCATAATGAGAGGCGGCCTCGACTGCCTCTTTTCCATTGGCGTGTGCCATGACTGCGAAACCTTCCTCGTGGGCGATGTGGATCATTTCTTTGATATCTTCTGTTGGCAGTGAATCACACGACAAAACACCTGCCTGGTTAAAATCCATAATACCGGAAATCATAATTTTGATAAAATCACAGCCATGTCCGTGTGCAATTTCCACGAGTCCATGATACTCCTTCATATTTGAAAATCCAAATCCCACAATTCCGCCATAGAACCCTTTTTTGTGAATGGCAAAGATGGGAGTGCGGTAATCGATTCCATATTTAGGAGCAATTTGTTTTGCGCGCTGTGAAACGCCAAGTGCATCTCCTCCATCTCTTACGAAAGTAATGCCTCGTTTTTCATAAGAATGAAAATGTTGTCTGATGACAGAATCCTGTACTTGTTTTTTGTGAAGATCGATAGCATGGCGGTAATTAAGCCCATCCATAATCAGATGTGCGTGACATTCTCCAAACATAATTTTACTCCTCCCTGTAATGTAATGATTTAGGTGTCAAAACACCTCGCGGAATAATGGTATGTGAATAGTAACATTTTACCACTGTTTGCATTCGATGGCAAATCGGAGACTGACAGGAAAATAAGGGAATTGACGAAAGGGTTGTTTCCATGTAAAATGTAATAGAAATGTTAGATTATTGTACTTCAATTGTAAATAACAGGAGTAGAGAATGAAAAAAAGGATATGGTTGTTGAGTTGTGTTTTTACGATACTTTTGTGTGGCTGCGGAAACAGTGAACAGACATCAGCAGCTCAAAACCCACGGGTTACCGAGGCAGCCCAGACAGAGACGGCTGCGCCAACTCCGACAGAGGAAGAAAAGGCTGGAGGGGAAGTAACCGGAAAAATTTTGAGTTTTACAGGAAGCATCCTTTCTCTGCAAGTAGAAGGGGAAGAAAATTCCGTGGAATTTGAGATTGGTGATGGAAAGGTTGAATGTCAGAATGGAATCCTTGCGGGTGAGGTGGTTGTAGTTTCCTATGAAGGTGAGCGAAAGAAAGGAGACATAACCAAAGCAAAAGTGTTGGAAGTTTCTGACGCACTCAAAAGAGAAGAATTGGAAGAAACTGTGATTGCAGGACAGGTGCAGGCAGTGACGAACAATACATTGACAATTGCGACTGAGGAAAATGAAAGCATTACATTTATTACGACAGGAGCCAAATATGACTTGATGCAAGGTCTTGCACTGGACAACTGGGTGGATGTGTCATACAAGGGTGAGAGGGCTGGAAACAATGCCAGAAACCTGAAAGTACTGTCTGTGACTGACAAAAATTATCTGGAAGAAGCGGAAGAGGAAGTTGTTTCCGAAGATACACAGGAAATGGAGGCGACTTTGTTATCTGTTCAAAATGATATTTTTACCGTGCAGGACGATGAAGGGGAACAGTATCAGTTTTCAGCAAATCATGCCAAAATCAGCCTTCGATATGGCGTGCTGGAGGATAGTGAGATAATTCTTACTTATACTGGAAAGGCCAGCGCGGATGTGTCTTCTTCGGAGTTGAAATCTGTAGTGGACAAAGATCCGAACGTAGTCAATGAAGAGACGGGAGGATTTTCTGTTACAGGCACGATTATGGTCTGTGGCGATCATGTGCTCACCCTCATGTCGAATGATGGTGCTCAGATTACCTGTGCGATGGAAAATGCTCAGATTGAGTTGAGCAAAGAACCTGCTCTTGGAGATTATGTGAAGATTGTAGTAAAACCGAATAAAAAATCAAATGTGTATCAGGTGTTGAAAATTGCAAGTGCTTTTTCGCAGGATTAAGAAATGTAAGTACATATTTGAAGAAGTTAAGGGGAGATTAGAGAATCTCCCCTTAATTTATGAATTATTTATGCATGTCGCCTTTGTGTTTTAAATATTGAGCCAGATACCATAGGAAGTTTCGATCGGATGAGTTCTGAAAAGGATTTATATGAAAAAACTGTTTAATCTTGTTGAAACGGAAAATCAGAGTATTTTTATGGATAAAAAGTTTTTTACTTGTGACATTCATGTTGTAATTATTTTCCTCCAGACTCGTCACCGTCTCGATGATATTTTTCTGAAAGTCAGGTGCCACAGAATGGGAAAAGACATGATAAATCTGGTGGATTTGAGAAAATGGAATCTGGCTGGTCAGATATTCCCGCACATAGTCGTAAAAATAACAGACAGGAGCTTCGGCAGTATCTTTTAAATGATGCTTCAGCCATTGGCAGTGCTGAAAACTATGGCGGTAATAGGTCAGTTTATCCTGAAAACTTCCAACATATATATGAAAAGCAATCCGGTGGTGTTGCATATAGAAAAGCAATTCGCGGAGTGCATCCTCCAGAAGAATACGATAATTGAGGAATGTTTCCTCTGTGTTTTGTGGGTAACTTTTGAATACCAGAAGATTTCCACTTCTGGTAATGTGTGTGATGTCCTGACTTGTAAATGATGGGGAAGATTCCATGATTTTCAGGAGTTGAGAGCAATCCTGTCTGGTGTCAAAGCTAATCAGCACGGCCAGTCTCAGCATGGAAGGCTGGTAGCCAAGAGTTTCCGCCATGGCAGAAAGTCCTTTTCTGATATCGTCATCCTCGGTATAGAGAAGCGTATTCAGAAACTGCTGTTTGCTGTTTTTTCGCTCCTGAATCAGCTCATAGTGAGATTCATATTCAATCATGGTTTCCAGAGACATTTTGATAATCAATGCGATATCATAGATTTCCTCCGGATTTCCGGTTACACCGACAACGCCGATTTTTTTTCCTTTGCAGGTAAGAATCAGGTTTACACCCGGTTGCACGCCAAGATAATCATCTGTTTGCGTTACACATGACTCATTGGAATCCTTCTGCAGCATTTTCCAGGCAACCTCATGAAAATCACCCACTCGGTGAAGATCCTTGCTTGCTGCGATAATACGTCCCTGTTCGTTGATGATATTCACATTATGGGATGTATACGATGCGATTTTATCAATAAATTTTTTTGCTAATACTTCATCAATCATGCTGATTCCTCTTTTCTACGGTTCACGTTATCATATTTAAAAACGGAACGCAACCGTGGATTTGCCAGGACAATAAAAAATCTGCAACAGGAAGAGTATGTCAAAACAGCAACTCTTCCTGTTACAGAAGTTTTTGTTAAATATAGGAAAAAAGATTATTAGCAATTATGTCATGGCCGCGTGATGTCAAATGGATGCCATCGGAGGTGATCGCGCGATATCCTTCGACCATGGCGGCCTGATTTAATTTATCGTGAAGGAGTATATAGGGACAATGATACTCCGAAGCCAATTCCCCGATCTGTCCCGAAATATTTTTAATCAGTGGAATCCAGTTTTTATATTCTTCCCGGGGATAGGGAAAAATAAAAGGTTCCATTAAAATACATGTACAATCTGTGTGCTGCAAAATTGTGCGCAGCAGCTGTCTATAAGAACGTCCAAAATCCGCCAGCATCTCTTCCTGCTGGGACGAAGTGCGGTTGGTATTCATCATCAAGCCCACATCGTTCACGCCAATCAGGATTGTAACAAAATCGGGATGACGGTCAATGCAGTCACGACCTACATTTTCCAAAAGACGATTTACGGTAAATCCATCAATCCCTCTGTTTACAATCTCGAATGTCTGTGATGTAAGATTTAACATTTGATTCAATTGATTGACGTAACCATGTCCAAGGCCATTGGGGGAGAACAGTCGGTTACAATCAGTGATGCTGTCTCCCAGGCATATTAATCTTCTCATATATATTTTTACTCAATGGTAATGTATACAGGTTTCTCTTCTTCTTTCTTTGGTGCTTCCTTCGGAACGGCCAGAATCAGAACACCGTCTTTGAAGGTTGCACGAATATCTTCCTGACGGATATCTTCGCCGACGAAGAAGCTTCTCTTGCATGTTCCGACAAAACGTTCTCTTCTGAGGTATTTGCCTTTTGCCTGCTGTTCTTCCGGTGTGTCGGAACGGTCTGCGCTGATGGTAAGATAACCATCTTTCAGTTCTGCGCGTACATTCTCTTTTGCAAATCCCGGAAGATCAATATCCAGGAAATAGTAACCATTCTGTTCGCGGATATCTGTCTTCATCATAGAAGATGTATTATTGGCAGGTGCCGGTGTAAAGAATGGGTCTTTGAAAAGTTCATCAAATAAATCGTATCCATAATTGTTTCTTCTTGTAGTTCTCATAATATATTCCTCCTGTTTCAAAACGGTCTTGATTTATGTTCTAGGTGTAATATAACACTCTTTGTTAGCACTGTCAACTGCTGAGTGCTAATTTCACAAAATGTTCACAATTCCAAGACACAGGGACGGTTCTGTGTCCCAAAATTCGCTCTCAACAAGCAGGAATTTTTCATAGCAGCATGCCAAGAACCGGGATTGTGAAGATGGAAAACAGTGTGGATACAAAGATGATTTGTGAGGCGAATGCAGGATCACAGTTGTATTTGTCGGCCAGAACTGAGGTTGTGCTTCCAGCGGGCATTCCGGACATGATGACGCAGATGCTGATCAGGAGAGAATCCAGATGAAAGGGCTGGAGGACTGCAAAAATAAAAAGCGGAAAAAGAAGCAGACGGATTGCCGTATAGTACAGGACTTCTTTTGTGAAGATGGTGCGGATGTCGGCTTCTGCAAGAATTGCTCCGATGACAAGCATGGACAGCACAATGGTGCTGCGGCTGATGGAGGAGATCGTGTCCTGTAAAAAGGAAGGCAGAGAGACTGGCAGGAGCATCAGGAAGAAACCGACGAAAATGGCGATGATGCAGGGATGTTTCGCCAGCTTTTTGAAGGCATCTTTTTTATCTACACATGTAAAAAGAGAGAGTCCTGCCGTCCACATGGTAAAACGGGTAGGTATCTGATAAATGGAAGTGTACATGACACCGATGGAGCCATACAGAGTTTCTGCGATTGGAAGTCCGATAAAGCTGGAATTGGAGCAGATCAATCCGTAAGACATAATATTTTTCTTCTTTTTCTCAAAGCGGGCAAAGAGTATTTTGCTGATGAATGTGGCAAAAATCTGAATGCCGGAAGATAGAAGCAGCATCAGGACGCAGTTGCGAAAGAAACGGTCAGATATTTCGACCTTACTCAAAAAAGAGTTGACAATATTGCAGGGGAGCACAAGGTTGATGAGAAGGTCAGAAAATGATTTTCGGTTCTGACTGGTAATGATATGTACTTTGTTTGCAATTACGCCGACCATCATCAATGCAAACAGCATGAATTGCAGATTGAGCATTTTTAAGATAAATTCCATAGTGTTGATTCCTCGTGAAAAAAAGAATTGCACCGGTATTCGGGAGCGAATACCGGTGCGTAAGATCTGTAAGACCTAGGGGAGGTAACAAAGCGATTTAGTCTGGCTCTTCCGTGAGTTTGAGGGATTCCACGATTTTATTGAATCCAGACAAATCGTAGGTAGTGCCTTCGTGATTTTTGATTCTCTGTAACAGAATTTCTTCTTTCTGTTCTCTTGCAAGTGTAATATCATAAACTTCCTGAGCGATTTCCTTTGGAACAACGACAACGTCATCGTTGTCAGCGAAAATGAGATCTCCAGGATTTACCGTAACACCGCACATAACAACCGGATGATTGATTGTTCCAGGGAATGCCTTGGTTGTTCCGACTACATTGATTGCCTGAGAGAATACAGGAAAGTTCAGCTCTTTCATGAGCATGGTATCTCTGACAGCTCCGTCTGTGATCATACCAACACAGCCTTTTGCCTGTGCGGAAGCACTCATCATGCCGCCCCACATACCGCCGGTGCGTGTATCTCCGGAGTAAGCGATCATCAGAACATCGCCAGGTTTTAACATATCAATTGCTTTGTGGATAATGACATTGTCCCCAGGTCTTGCTTCTACAGTCATGGCAGTACCGCAGATTCTGGAACCTGGCCATACCGGATGGATTTTTCCGCCCATCGCGCCTTTTCTTCCCATGCTCTCATGGATGGAAGCACTTTCTTCAAATTTTGAAAATTTTTCAACCAATTCAGGTGATACCTTATCGTAATGTTTAATAATATCGAACATCTCTTTTTCCTCCTGTTTTTTCGGATTCATTGTAAGCTTTTTCAGATTTTTCTGTTTTCGTATCAGCTTTGTTAAGGTGAATATAGCATAAACAAAGACATTTGAAAAATGAATTAATTTGCTTAATAAAATTAATATTGTTAATGATTCAAAAGAGGTGTATACTGTCATAAGAAGAAAAAGATCGGAGGTGCAGGATGAATCAGGCAGATATTGAAACATTTCTTATGCTGGTAAAGACCAGAAATATTACGAAAACAGCGGAGAGTCTTTATGTTTCCCAGCCGACAGTCAGTCATCGCCTCAAGCTTTTGGAGGAGGAATTGGGAGTTCCGTTATTGATTCGCAAAAAAGGTTACAAAAAAGTAGAACTGACACCAAAAGGGGAAGAATTTGTTGTGATTGCGCAGAGATGGCTTTCGCTCATGAAGGAAACGATGCTGCTGAAAACAGCAGGGGAGGAGATGCACCTGTCTGTTGCAAGCACAGATACATTGAACAGTTGTATTTTTAAAGATCTTTACCGGTCGATTCTCCATGATACGAATCTGAATCTGAAATTGAACATTTCTACGCATTATTCTTACGAGATTTATGAGCTTTTGGAAAGGCATACCGTTGATGTGGGATTTGTGTATCATCACCTGCATTACAAAAATATTATTTCGGAACCGGTGCTTCGGGAGAAAATGTATGTAGTACAGGAATGGGAGAGTGCTATTCGTAAGGATCAGATTAATGTTGAGGAACTGGATCCGGACAATGAAGTTGCTTTTGTGTGGGAAAACAATTATCAGATCTGGCATGAGCAGATGATTTCAAAGGGCAAGAGAAACAGTCTGGAAGTAGATATTTATTCCCTGTTTTCAGAGTTTCTGCGCGATAAGGGAAGATGGGCGATCGCACCGGTAACGGTAGTCAATCGTCTGCAGACCGAGCAGAAGGTTTTTGTCAGCGAAATTGCCAATAAGAAGAAACCGCCGGAAAGAATTACGTACATTATTCGTCATAAGGATATGAATGAGGCGAAAATCAATACGCTGAAAATTTTTGAGGAACGAATCAATCAATATTTTATAGACAGTGGACTGGATCGTTATATGGAGCGGTACCATACAACGATTATGTGAACATGAGTAAGCAATACCACTGGGACAAAGAAGAGGGAGTCTTCTACAACTGAGATAAAATTTAAGATTTTTGGAAGGGCAGAGTATATAGAAATATGACTCTGCTTTTTTTGTATGGTGTAAAGTAATTATAAAAATTGTTAATAAAAGGTAAATAAATAATTTGTTTTTATTTCAAGTTTTTCTGTGATATATTTTCAGACATAGACATACGGTATTTCGTTTATTATAATTTATAGTAATTTTGTTTGGATTTTAAAATATTGTTGAGAAATGATGCAGAAGCGGAGGTAAGAGGGATGGATGTAAAAATTTTGATGTCCGGAGATCAGGCTGTTTCCGTGCAGATGGGAGATGAAATCAGCCTGGAGGTAAACCGGAAAGTTCTGATGCTGCATGAGGAACTGAAGAAAAAACCTGTAGAGGGAATTCGGGAGATGGTTCCTACCTATGCGTCTTTGATGATTCATTATCGTCCGGAGGTTATCGGATTGGATCAATTGATGGATGAAATCTATCAGCGTGTGGACAGTATGCAGGGAATTGCCGAGTCAAAGAAAATCATTCGTGAGGTACCGATTTTTTATGGCGGTGAGACAGGACCGGATTTGGAACTGTGTGCACAGCTTGAGAATACAACGGTAGAAGAAATCATACGAAAGCATTCGTCTCATGATTATTACGTATATATGCTGGGATTTGCACCGGGACATCCGTATTCTGCGAGATTTGAAGAGCCGTTTTCATTTAAGAGAAGAGATACGGCGCGTGTGAAGATACCTGCAGGATCGGTTGTGGTACAGTTGAATCTCTCCGATTTGATTCCGTTTGAACAGCCGTGTGGCTGGAACATTATTGGTTCTACACCACTGACAATCTGTGATTACAAAAAAGAAGATCCGTTCCTGGTTCATGCAGGAGAGTGGATTCGCTATATTCCGGTAAGTAAAAAGGAATATGATCAGATTAAACGCGCGGACGAAGCCGGCACCTACAAGGTGAAGGTCCGTGAGGAGTAAAAAAATACGTTGATTCAGATAGAGCATGGAGGTCAGATATGGGAATTCTGGTAAAAGATTCCGGTCCGCTTACAACAATACAGGACGAGGGAAGATTTGGATATCAGCAGTATGGCGTAACTCCATCAGGACCGATGGATGCCAGAGCTTTTCACATTGCCAATATTCTTGTGGGAAATCCACAGGGAGAGGGTGCAATGGAACTTACATTTAAAGGACCTGAACTTGAATTTGATCAGGATAATGTGATTGCGATTACGGGCGCAGACATGCAGCCTTCTGTAAATGGAACAAAAATTCCGATGTATACAGCAGTTGCAGTTCATGCCGGAGACATATTGAGATTTGGCTTTGCTGCCGCAGGCGGATGCCGTGGCTATATTGCCTTCGCTGGCGGACTGGATATTCCGATGGTTATGGGATCCAAGTCAACGCTGGCATCAAAAAAATTAGGGGGATACGAAGGCAGAGCATTGCAAAAAGGAGACAAAATCGGATTTTCATCACCGAAGAGTATGCTGGATAAAATGGAAAAAAGAAAAGTTCCAGCTCCGGTTTACCCGACAAAAGAGGTAACGCTTCGTGTGGTTTTAGGACCGCAGGAAGATGCCTTTTCGGAGGAAGAGCAGAGAAAATTCTTTTGGTACAGTTCCACAGTCACAAGTGAGTTTGACCGTCAGGGATGCAGACTGCAAAGAGAAGTTCCAGTCAAACATCTGAAAGATGGAAATATCATCAGTGACGGAATCGCCTTTGGTTCGATTCAGGTACCGACGACCGGACAGCCGTTTATCATGATGGCGGACAGACAGACGGTTGGCGGTTACACAAAAATCGGAACCGTGATTACGGTGGATCTTCCGAAAATCGCACAGGCAAAGCCTGGAACGAAAATTCGTTTTGTACAGGTCAGTATGGAACTGGCACATTTGTTATACAGCAGGGAACTGGAAGAATTAAAGCAGCTGGATGAAGCCCTGAATCATTAATTATGGTTACATCTGTATGGATTTCCATTATGTGGACGCACAGGAGATTTGATGCAGGTGCAATAGAGAGCGGTACCGATTATGAAAAAATTTATAAAAGTAACACAAGGAGGAGAATGCAATGTATGCAGTAGATTTGAACAGCGATATTGGCGAAAGCTTTGGCGCATATAAACTTGGGGATGATGAAGAAATCTTAAAATATGTTACCGCAGCAAACGTGGCATGTGGCTGGCATGCAGGTGATCCGATGGTCATGGAGCGCGTAGTGAAAATGGCAGCTGAGAGAGGCGTTGTTGTGGGTGCACATCCAAGTTATCCGGATCTGATGGGATTTGGCAGAAGAAAAATGTATCTGTCTTTTGACGAAGCTAAGAATTATGTGAAATATCAGATTGGAGCACTTTCTGCTTTTACAACAAGCTATGGAATCAAGATTCATCATGTTGCACCACATGGAGCAATGGGCAATATGTGCCAGGATGACAGACAACTTGCAAGAGCCATCTGTGAAGCATGCTATGAGATCGATCCGGACATTATCATGTATTACTGTGCAGGTGCTGTTCTGGGTGAAGAAGCAGAAAAAATCGGTCTTCGTACTGCCTGTGAGATTTTTGCAGACCGTGCCTATGAGGATGATCTCTCGCTGAGAGGAAGAAAACTGGAAGGCTCTATGATTACAGATGAAGAGGAAGCAATCAAACGCTGCATTCGTATGATCAAAGAGGGCAAAGTTACCGGATACAGCGGTAAAGAGCTGGATATTAAAGGAGATACTCTTTGTGTACATGGAGATGGACCGAAAGCAATTGCCTTTGTCAAAAAAATCACTGAGGCATTTAAACAGGAAGGTATCGAGATCAGAGCATTTCGATAAGTTTCCGGCAGCAGGTTTTTATTCAAAAATCATTGATTGAGATGGGAGAAAAGCGATGGGAAAAACAAATAAGAAAGAAAGACCGATAGCGCAGAAAATGATTGCTGCACTGGTAGGTGGTATCGTTGTAGGTCTGATTTTTATGATGGTTCGTCAGAATCTGATCAATAGCGGCGCAGAAGATACCTGGAAAACAATCAATAATCTTCTGTTCCAGGATATTACATCAGCAGATGGAGTAAAAGCAATCGGTATCTTTTATATCATTGGTCAGATCTTTATGAAAGGTCTCCAGGCAGCGATTGTTCCGCTGGTACTGGTATCCTTAAGCCTGGCACTTTGCAGTATTTCCGATTCTACAAAGCTTGGAAAAATTGCAGGAAAAACGCTCGCAGGATTCTTTGTTTTCTATGCAGCAGGTGCACTGATCGCATGTACCGTTGCATATATTATTAAATCCACAGGCCTGTTTAATGTTACACTGGTCGCAGATGGCCTTGGTGAGGCGAGTACAATTGACGCATTTAACCCGCTGGCAGTTATTGTCAATGCAGTTCCAAATAACATTACTTCTGCATTCAGCACAAACAATAGTATCCTTGCCGTTGTATTTACTGCAGTTGTCATCGGTATCTGCATGAACGCGCTTGGTGAAAAAGCAGCCCCACTGAAAAAAGTATTTGAAAGTGCAAACGAAATCATTCAGATGTATCTGAATTTCTTAATCAACAAAGTTGGTCCGATTGCAGTGTTCTGTCTGGTAACAAGAACTTTTGCAATCTACGGTGCAGAATACCTGAAACCGGCAGCTGCTTACGTAATTTCCGCTATGGTAACACTGCTGATTACCTGCTGTATCCTGTATCCAATCGGAATCTTTGTTACTACGGGTCTGAATCCAATGAAATTCCTCAAGAAAATTGCAAAAGTTGGTGTGTTTGGATTCTCTGTAAACTCTTCAGCAGCAACACTGCCATTGAATACACAGACTTGTCTGGAAGAACTGGGATGCTCGAAGGAAATCACAAGCTTTGTACTTCCGACTGGTATGACAATCAACATGAACGGTACAACTATGATGCATATGTTTGCAGTTACCTTTATCGCAACTGCAGCAGGAATTAACGTAACACCGGCAAATATGATTGTTATGGCACTTTTGTCTATCTGTGCCGCAGCAGGTACACCGGCAATTCCGATTGCAGGAACAACGATGATCTTTACCGTTCTTTCCGGTATGGGATGGACAAGTGATGTGTGTCTGCTTGGATACGCACTGGTTGTTGCCATTAACCGCCCGGTTGAGATGTCTCTGCTTCCACTGAACGTAATCGGTGATGCAGCTGTAAACGTAATCGTAAATGCATCAGAAGGACAGCTGGATAAAGACGTTTATAATTCTTAATTACATAATAAGAGTCTGATTTTCGGATAAACCCGGAAACTACAGTATGAAAACCTACAGGAGAAGGAATACCGGAAATGGTATTCCTTCTTTTGTCATAATGGGAGGAGGAAAAGAAATGCAGGATATCAGCGCAGCGTACGAGATACCGCAAAGTGGTGTAAATCCAGAGCAGGTGCTTGCATTATGTCAGTCACATATGGATAGTCTCTGTAAAGAAGTTACAAAACAGGGATGGCTGGATTATACGTTTCACTGGCTTTTGGCACAATACTTTCCGGAAAATTATAGCGTGGAGAAATTTGCCGGAGCACAACAGGCGGTGGAGTATTTTACAGAAGTGCTCAATGAAATTTTAAAGAGAGAGGCCAAAGAATTGCCATTTGATCCCTGTCGCGATTTTGCGCTTTTAAAGAAAGAGGAAGAAATGTATTGCAGTATTTTGCCGGAGTACAGGCATTTTCTGGAATGCTTTGATCAGAAACGTGTCTATGCATTTATGCGCATTGCAAGGGTATGCACGCCGTATGAGACACTGGGACATATCGCTGGTGTGCATCATGTATCCATGTTTATGGCAAGACAGCTGGCACAAAAAGGAGTACCCGTAGATTTGGGTTTGATGTCCGGGGCAGCCCTGATGCACGACATCGGAAAATACGGATGCCGTCCGGAGGAAGGCAGAAGAGTTCCGTATCTGCATTATTATTATACCTTTCAGTATTGCAAAAACAATCATCTGGAAACGATTGGAGATATTGCATCGAATCATTCAGTGTGGGATTTGGAGCTTGAAAATCTCTCCACGGAGAGTCTGCTCCTGATTTATGCGGATTTTCGGGTGAAAAGTGTTTATGACAAAGAGAAAAAAGAGAAAATTCGTTTCTGGAGTCTGGATGATGCGTATGAGGTGATCTTAAGTAAGCTTGACAACGTGGATGAAGCCAAAAAGAAACGCTATGCAAGGGTCTATGCGAAACTGAAGGACTTTGAGAATTATATGATTTCGCTGGGGTGTGCGGTAGATCTGGTATCGGAATCAAAAGAGGCCAAGCCGCAAAAGTATGCCTCTTTGATGAAGGAAGAGGAAATTATAGAGCGTTTTAAGACACTTGCGATTCGTTCCAATCTCGCGATTATGAGCACCACACTGCGGGAAGAACAGTTTATCAGCTTTCTGGAAAATATCCGGTCGGAAAGAGACTGGAGACATGTGCGGGCGTATTTGACGGCCATAGAAGAATATTCAGCCTATCTTCCGCAGAATCAGAAAAAAGTGATTCTGGAGTTTCTGTTCGATATGATGTCCCACAGAGATGGGGATATCCGGCGTCAGGCAGCAGAGATTGCAGGGATTTTGATTGCCGGTTATGAGATTCAGTTTGCAAAAGAAATTCCCGATGGGTATCAGGCACCGAAGGCAGGCGAAAGTCTGGAAATGGTTTTTCAAAGTTTTCTGGAACGAATGCTGCATCCTCATGTCCACGCAGCTGAACGGGAGCGGCGCTATGCCGGATTTGCCATGAAGAGGGTGTTGCATACGCTGCTGGAACATCTGGAAGAAAAAAAGAAAAATTCTATTTTGGAAATTTATATTAATTGCTGTCAGAAAAGACATGATTCACTGACCATGTTTTTTCTGATGGACTGCAGTGCGGAAATTTTGTATGAGCAGTGCACGCAGATACAGGCAGACAGGCTGGAAGAATTTTCTGTCTCTTTGATTGCAGGGCATAAGGGAGAAGAAAGCCAGGTAGCTGCCCTTCGTTTTCTGCTGTTATGGATGCGGCAGGGATGGAAGCCGAAAAGAAATCTGTCGGATTTGATTGCACAGGGAATTCCAGACATCAAGCAGAAACCTTACAGCGTACAGTTTCTGGCTGCAAGAATCCGGGAATTTTATGATATTCCGAGTGAGCACGGCATGATTTACTACGATATGACGAATCTTTATCTGGAGAATCAGCGTGCGGAGGTTCCCTGGATTTACAAATATATCAACATGGAAATTTTAAGAAAACGACAGGGCGTCTTGGACAGCCCGGAAGCCTTGTATCAGTATGCCTCCCATCTGCTTCATATGCTGCAGTTCTCCGGACAGATTGTAAACCGTCTGCAGGCGGGGGACAATCTTTTAGCGATTATTTTGTGTCTGTCGGAAACACAGTGCCATGAAATTATTCTAGAACTGATTCGTGCGCTGGAAATTGAGGAATATGCAGTTTCCAAATATATTCCGCCCTGTCTTGGGAAAATGTTTGTGCTTCTGGGACAAACGGAACGCGAATATATTCTTTTGCAGCTTCGAAGGCTGTGTGGTACAACACACAACCGAACGGTGATTGCAGCTCTCGAGACAGCAGGAATCATTCTTCATCACTGTGCGGGAAAGCTTACTATGCAGGAGCGTTCCAGGGCAGAGGGAATCTTGTGTATCGGCATGGCGGATTACCGTGATGAGATTGCACAGGAGGCATTTTATATTACCGGACATGAACTGTTTGGAAGCGATGTGCTCACACTGAAGGAAAAACAGAACTATTTTTCACACCTTGCAAAAAAAATACTGACCCTTTTGAATTGGGAGAGACTTGGGCTATACAGCTATTTTAACGGCGCGGCACTCAATCGGATTTATCGTTTTATCAACGATTATATTGCGGTAAATGGGACTCGTCCGTTTGTTGAAGAGAGTTTGCCGATTGCCTTTTTCCCTGGAACCTTTGATCCGTTTTCCCTTGGGCACAAACAGATTGTGGAAGAGATAAGAAAAATGGGATTTCGCGTGTATCTGGCTGTGGATGAATTTTCCTGGTCGAAAAAGCCGCAGCCTTTTGAGGTTCGAAGAAAGATTCTTGCTATGTCGACGGCTGATATGGAAGAAGTGTATCTGTTTCCGGAAGAGATTCCGGTGAATATAGCCAATCCCGATGATATGAAAAAGCTGGCGGAAGTACTTGGCAGAAAAAATGTGTATCTGGTTGTGGGAAGTGATGTGGTCAAATATGCATCGGCTTATCAAAACATACCGCAGGAATGGTCCGTGCATCACTTTCTGCATTTGATTTTTTCGAGAAATGTCGGAAATGATACAGGGGAAATGGAGAAAGAGAAAGTAATCTGTCAGGAACGTATTTTTGCAGAAAAACAGTATATGAAACTGCCTCCTCTTCTGGAGCAGGTCAGTTCCACGCGGATTCGGGAAAATATCAATGCCGGAAAAGATATTCTCGGTTTGGTGGATGACAGCGTGCAAAATTATATCTATCATCTGGGACTGTATACGATGGAACCGGCCTACAAAAAAATGGCACGATTTACACCCGTCGATGTCAGAATTAAGGAAATTGATGGTGGGAAGAAGATGGAATTGCTGCACGGTGAAACTGTTTTTTCCAGTGTGGAATTTCATGAGGTGGATGCTTCTGATCTTCTCAGAGAATGCACAAGTATCGAAAAAGCAGAACGGCTCAGATCAAAGATATCCGGAAGAACAGCAATGATCACAAAGATACAGGGAAGAGTCAGCAAATTTGATGATGGAAGGCTGACTGTTTTGAATGAGGTGCTGGAATATTTTCAGGAAAACAGCTATTCTTTTGCCATTTGTGTGGATACAGAGGAAAATCAGGAAGCCTTAAAATTACATGGATTTCTTCCGGTGAAGGGAATCGAACCGATGGCTTTGTTGGATCTGCGGCGGCCGCTTGTGATTTTTTACGATACCCCGTCATCAATCAAAGAATCTATGGCAGACAGCGAGGCCGTTCGTCTTGTGATGCGAAAGAGCCATATCCGCCTTCTTGAGGCAGTGACAAAGCTGTATCCGGGAAGGCTGATTCTGTGCTTTGCCTCAGAAATACTGAATTATCGCCTGATGCAGCTGATTACGAAAGAGAATCATGTGTCGATGCAGCAGAATGCACCGGCTATGAACGGAAAGAAAATGTGTGTGCCGTTTGGAAAAATCCTGAAAGGCGTAAAAATTCCAAATACGGTGACAAAAAGCCTGGACACCGAAAAAGTATATGAAAAAGATCTTTCCTCTTTTGCGATTTCCAGCTTTCCTGGTTATGCATCTCTTCCCGTTCAGATCAGAACAATCGGGTCTTTTCACCGGCCGGTGCTGCTGGTTGACGATTTGTATCACAGTGGCCACAGAATGAAGGAAATTTCGGGGCATTTTCAGCGTGAAGGAATGGAAGAGCCGGAACTGATTGCAGGAGTGATATCCGGAAAGGGACAGGACCTTGCGCGTGTAAACGGACAGAAAGTCAAGGCGGTTTATCGTGTACCGAATCTGTCCACCTGTCTGATTGAATCGGATCTGTATCCGTTTCTTGGAGGGGACGGAGTGCAAAGTACGCAGAAAAAATCGAAGCTGATGATGGCAATTCCGTCAATCAATCCGATTTTGCCGTATAGCACACCGGAATTTTTGAATCGAAAATCACTTGGCGCTTTTTATGAGTTGTCTCAGGTGTGCATAGAAAATGCCAGAGACATCTATCAGGTATTGGAAAAAGAATACAGAAGGCTGTATGGAAGACAACTGACACTGGATCGAATCGGAGAGGTAGCGGCAGAACCAAGATATCCGGACAGTATTGGTCTTAGCCAGGAGCGGATGCAGCAGTCTCCATCTCAGGTTCTGGAAGAAGAGTTAGGAAGACTGCGACGATTGTTGTTTCTGGTGAAAAATAAGGACGAAACAAAGCAGGAAAGGAGAAACGCATATGAAGACAATTATGGAACTGGGGATGACTGGTAATGAGAAATACAGACGACAGCAGAAAGAAAAAACAGAGCCCATCTGGCTGCAGAGCAATGCAAAGGAACGAAAACGAATCCATCTGGCCGGACTTGGAGATGTGGGCAGGAATGTCGCTCTTGGTCTGACGATTTTGGGTGGAGAAGAAGTGGAGCATATCGGTCTGTATGATTTGAATGAAGCACAGTGCAAACGAATGGAAATTGAACTGTCGCAGGTTGCACCGCCGCCCGGAGGAAGACGGATTCCATCGGTTTCGGCTCTTGCGTGGGAAGATATATTT
Organism: Lachnospiraceae bacterium; assembly: GCA_022787145.1. GTDB lineage: Bacteria > Bacillota > Clostridia > Lachnospirales > Lachnospiraceae > JALFVM01. The sequence goes on from JALFVM010000119.1 coordinate 41,540, forward strand.
TCCTGTGAGGTGTTTTTATTCTGTGCGACAAAAAGTGTGCCTGCACTGGGCAGTGAAGGAAAAGATGTGCGCATGGCACAATACGAAGCCAATCGCAAAATTGTGGCGCTTTATGCGCGTGAGGCCGCCAGAGTTGGCTATCGGGGATTGTTTGTTGTGGTGTCTGATCCGGTAGATCTGCTTTGTATGGAAGCACTCTTGGCGTCTGGGAAAGAAACAGATGGAAAACCACTTGCGACAGACCAGATTCGTGGCTGTGGGCTTGGTGTGATGCATGCACGTGCCGCCTATTATGCAAGAAAACATCCGGAATTTTCTTTGTATCTGGAAGAGGGACGCGCTTTTGGGCCACATGGACAGGAACTTGTCATTGCCAACAGTATGGATCCGGAACATTATGACGATGCATGCTCAAAAAAATTAACGGAGCTTACGGTTGGAGCGAATATGCAGGTGCGTGCTCTTGGATTTAAACCATTTCTGGCACCGGCCATGTCGTCTGCAGTGCTGTCTATTGTGGCTTTGATTCGCGGGGAATGGCATTACAGTGCGGCATATCTGAACGGACTTTATTTTGGTTCATTAAACCGCCAGACACCAGAAGGGGTAGAAAGAGAGCAGTCTCTGATTCCGGATTTGCTGTTTGCGAGACTGGAGAAAGCATTTGACAGTCTGAAGGAGATTGTATGGAAATGATTGTAATCTGGCCCGGGCAGGAGGGAGAATCCAGGCTGGAGGAAGTATTGATGTTTGCATTAGAAAATATCGCAGTAAAAAAGATGATCCGGGAGCCAAAGGAGCTGGAGCAGGCGGTTTTTGAAAAAACGCTTCAGAAAGAAAGACTGTTGTTTGCCGTATCGCTGGGAGAAAGCGGCATGAATCTGAAATTATATGAAATGCTTGCCATTCTTCGAAAGAATTGCGCATGTTTGAAAGACAGTGTTGCAGGAATCCTGGTGGATGGAAATGGAGAAGCCTATACAAAATCTATAGCTCGGGAAGTGGTGAGAACGGCGAATGAAGCCGGATGCTGGTTTGTCGGACGCCCTCTTGCGGAGGGAACGGGAAGTCTTCAAAATTATCGCATCCTTGCCGGGAATTATCACTGTACGCTGTATGAAGCGTATCTGCGTTCCGCCAGAGAGGCAGCAGAGCGTGTGGCTGTGTTTCAAAAACCGGTGTACAGAAATCCCAGGCTTTTGTGTGTGCATTCCTGTAATCCTGCAACTTCAAATACGTTACAGCTTTGGAGAGAGGTGCGTTTCAAACTTCCGTCTGAAATTCAGGTGCGGGAAATTTCGCTCAGGAATGGTACACTTTCGGACTGTGCCGGATGTGCGTATGATATGTGCATGTATTTCAGTCAGAACTCCAGCTGCTTTTATGGAGGTCCGATTGTCGAGGAAGTATATCCGGCCCTGGAAGAGTGCAATGGTTTGATGATTCTTTGTCCAAACTACAACGATGCACTGGGGGCAAACCTGACAGCATTTATCAATCGACTGACGGCATTGTTTCGCAAGAGACCGTTCACAGATAAATGTCTGTTTTCTCTGGTCGTCTCCGGATATAGCGGAGGAGATATTTTGCAGCAGCAGCTGATTGGAAGCCTAAATATGAATAAATCGTTTATACTGCCGGGGAATTTTGCGATGACGGAGACGGCCAATCAGCCGGGAAGCATTCTGGAGATACGAAACATCCATAAAAAAACGTCGAAATTTGCAGCGCATATTGCCTCCTGTATGGGCTTATAGAAGATAAAGAAAATACGGACTGGAATGTATTATTTTATTGAAAGACCATAGATGGCAACAGATTTTGAGGGAAATAATCATTAAAATTATAAATAATTTATATAGAATTAATTCATTTTACTTTATGATTGGATGCACCTATAATGGGGATAGAAACAAGGAAAAGTTTATTGATAAATAGGGCAGTTTAATAAAAAATGAGAGGAGATCAGAAAAATGTTCAATACGGCTGAAAGAATGGAAGCACTTCCTTTTTCCGGAATTCGTGTGATGATGGAACGTGCAAACAAAATGCAGAAAGAAGGACGCGATATTATCCATATGGAAATCGGTCGTCCGGACTTTGATACACCGGAAGTAATCAAAAAGGCTGCGAATGACAGCCTGGCACAGGGACATGTTTTTTATACATCCAATTACGGAACACCGGAGCTTCGCGCTGCAATCGCAGAAAAACTGACAAAAGAAAACGGTGTGGAATACAAACCGGAAGAAATTCTTGTTACGATTGGTGTAGGAGAGGGAACTTACGCATCTATGGCAGCATTTTTAAATCCTGGCGATGAAGTGCTTGTTCCAAACCCAGTATGGTTAAATTATATTCATGTTCCGAAATTCTTCGGAGTTGTTCCGGTAACTTACTCTCTGAAAGAGGAAAATGACTACCAGATCAACATGGATGAGATTGAAAGCAAAATTACAGATAAAACAAAGATGATGGTCATCAATACACCAGGAAATCCAACTGGTACGGTACAGAGCCGTGAGACATTGGAAAAACTGGCTGAGATTGCAAAGAAACATGACCTGATCGTAGTTGCAGATGAGATTTATGAGAAACTGGTATACGGCGGAGCAAAGCATGTCAGCATTGCTTCTCTTCCGGGAATGAAAGAGCGCACAATTACCTTAAACGGATTCTCCAAATGCTATTCTATGACAGGCTGGAGACTTGGTTACTGTGCAGCACCTGTAGAGATGATTCAGGGACTTGTTCGTGTACATCAGTACATCAACACCTGTGCAGCTTCTTTCGTGCAGGATGCCGGTGTGGTAGCACTTCGTGAGGCTGAGCCGGATGTACAGATGATGGTAAAAGAATATGAGAAACGAAGAAATTATGCAGTAGAGGCATTAAACGCAATGGAAGGAATCAGCTGCAAGGTTCCGGAAGGAGCATTTTACATTTTTGTCAATGTAAAATCACTTGGAATGACATCTGCACAGGTTGCAGATTATCTGCTGGATGAAGCTGGTGTTGCCTGCGTTCCGGGTTCTGCTTTTGGAACAGAGGGAGAAGGATATATCCGTCTTTCCTATGCATGCAGCTATGAACGTATTGTTGAGGCTATGAGCCGTATGGAGAAAGCATTTAAAGAATTAAGAACAAAATAAAAGCAAAAGTTGCTTTGGGAGGAAAAGAAAATGAATGCATATATCAACAGCGTGATTGAAAGTGTAAAAAAGAAATATCCGGAACAGCCGGAATTCTGTCAGACGGTAGAAGAAGTGCTTTCTTCTTTGGAGCCGGTGGTGGAGAGACATCCGGAGTACGAAAAAGTAGATTTGCTGAATCGTATGGTAGAGCCGGAGAGAATGTTTACATTTCGCGTTGTATGGCAGGATGATAATGGAAACTGGCATACGAATACGGGTTATCGCTGCCAGTTCAATGGTGCAATTGGACCATATAAAGGCGGACTTCGTTTTCAGCCGAATGTAAATCCGAGTATCATGAAATTCCTTGGATTTGAGCAGACTTTTAAAAACAGTCTGACGGGTCTTCCGATTGGAGGCGGAAAAGGTGGCTCTGATTTTGATCCGACAGGAAAAAGTGACGATGAAATTCTTCGTTTCTGCCAGAGTTTTATGCAGGCATTGTATCGCTATATTGGACCTGATGTGGATGTTCCGGCAGGTGATATGGGATGCGGCGGAAGAGAAATTGGTTATCTGTTTGGCGAATACAGAAGATTAAAAGGTGTATTTGAAAATGGTGTTTTGACTGGTAAGGGCTTCTCTTACGGTGGCAGCCTGATTCGCCCGGAGGCAACCGGTTATGGTTCTGTTTATTATCTGGAAAATGTATTGAGAGATGACGGACAGGATATCAAGGGAAAAACAATCGCATGTGCCGGATTCGGTAACGTAACATGGGGAATCTGTAAGAAAGCGACAGAGCTCGGTGCGAAGGTGGTAACACTTTCCGGCCCGGATGGCTATGTATATGATCCGGATGGAGTGAACACGCCGGAGAAGATTGCGTATCTGGTTACCATGAGAAATTCCGGAAGAAACAAAGTACAGGATTATGCAGATAAATTTGGTGTTGAATTCTTCCCGGGAGAAAAACCGTGGGGCGTAAAGGTCGATATCTGTATGCCGTCCGCGATGCAAAATGACGTACATATGGAAGATGCCAAGAAGATTGCAGCAAATCATGTCCGCTATTACATTGAAGTGGCAAATATGCCAACCACAAACGAGGCACTTCGTTATCTGATGGAGCAGGATGATATAATCGTTGCTCCTTCCAAAGCAGTAAATGCAGGTGGCGTAGCAACCTCTGCGCTGGAGATGAGCCAGAACAGTGAGAGACTGGTATGGACAGAGGAAGAGGTAGACGCACAGCTTCGTAATATTATGAATACCATTTACAAAAATTCAGTAGATGCTGCAAAACGAAACGGTTTGGGTTATAATCTTGTTGCAGGCGCAAATATTGCTGGTTTTGAACGTGTTGCAGATGCGATGATGCAGCAGGGAGTTTTTTAAAATAAAGAAAGAAGAGGGACGAAAGAATGAAGATTGTAGTACTTGATGGATACACAGAGAACCCTGGAGATCTTTCCTGGGAGGAACTTGAAAAATTAGGAGAACTGGTGGTATATGACCGTGTTTCTTACGCAGAGGATCCAATCATCCGTGAAAAAATCGCAGATGCTGATATTGTAATCACAAACAAGACACCAATTTCGAAAGAAACATTGGATGCATGCCCAAATATCAAGGCGATTGCAGTTTTAGCTACCGGATACAATGTGGTAGATTATGAGTATGCAAAAGAAAAAGGAATCCCGGTCATGAACGTACCAACTTATGGAACACAGATCGTTGGTCAGTATGCAGTCGGACTTCTGATGGAAATCTGCTCTCATTACGGACATCATGATCAGACCGTAAAAGAAGGAAAATGGGAAAACAATGCAGACTGGTGTTACTGGGATTACCCAATGATCGAACTGTATGGAAAAACAGCAGGTATCATCGGTCTTGGTAGAATCGGACAGTCTACTGCAAGAATTCTGAACGCTATGGATATGAAAGTACTTGCTTACGATGCATTCCAGAGCGAAGCCGGAAAAAAACTGGCAGAGTATGTGGAACTGGATGAGCTTCTTGCAAAATCTGATGTAATTTTCCTGCATTGTCCTCTGTTCCCATCCACAGAGGGAATCATCAACAAAGAGAACATCGCAAAAATGAAAGACGGTGTCATCCTGATTAACAACAGTCGTGGACAGCTTGTGGTAGAGCAGGATCTGGCAGATGCTTTGAACAGCGGAAAAGTATATGCAGCCGGTCTGGATGTTGTATCCACAGAGCCGATCAAAGGAGACAACCCTCTTCTTACCGCAAAGAACTGTCTGATCACTCCTCATATTTCCTGGGCTGCACAGGCAGCACGCCAGAGAATTATGGATATCACAGTAAATAATGTAAAATCCTTCGTAGAAGGCAATCCAACAAACGTAGTAAACAAATAAGACAGATTTATTGAGACAGAAAGAAAATTCCGGGATTTTTGTGAAGGAAATCCCGGAATTTTTTCGCATCAAAATTTCTACAGGCAAATAAAAATCATATAAAAGAGGTGCAGTATGGCAGAAACTATTTTCAAGTCAGGAATGGAAGGACTTGATAAAAAACTGGATTATATCAGATCCGGAGAAAATGTTGTGTTTCGTGTAAAGGAGCTGGAACATTTTTGTTTCTTTTCGGAAGAATTTCTGAAAGAACAGATTCTGGAGGGAAAACATGTTATTTATATTTGTTTTGGAGAGGAAAAGTCATTGACCCATTTTCGGGAAGGGCTGACGGTGCATCAGATTGATCCTGCCGTTGGTTTTGAGCTGTTTACGCTGGCTGTCCATGAGATGATAGAGGCAGCAGGGGAGGGAGCAGTCTTTTTGTTTGACTCTCTGACAAAATTGCAGGAAATATGGTATTCGGATCTGATGATGGATAATTTTATGCGGGTAACCTGCCCATGTATCAGAGAATGTGGCTCGGTTGCTTTTTATCCGATCATGAGAGGGCGTCATTCGTATGATTCTATTTCGCGGATCAGAGAAGCCGCACAGATTTTTCTTGATGTATTCTTTTCCGGAAGCAGTTATTATCTGACGCCTTTGAAGGTGGAAAATCGCTATCACGGGGAGATGTATCTGACACATCGAATTGATTTGGATCAAAGTTTTCATCCAATGACGTATTCTACTTCACTCAGTCGGTATTATACGGTTCTGGAAGAAGCGGGACCGGGGGAATGTATGCAGGATTCGTGGGAAGATTTCTTTTTGAAAATGCGTCTTGCCCTTGCGGAAGGGAAAATCAATCAGGATGATATGGACAGGATGTGCGGAATGATGATGACGAGAGACAAAAAAATCCTGGAACTCATTCGCCGCTATTTTACGCCAAGGGATTATATGACGGTAAAAGCCCGCATGGTCGGTACGGGCATGATTGGAGGAAAAGCATGTGGTATGCTGCTGGCTCGTAAGATTGTGCGGGAGTTTTGTCCGCAGGCACAGGAGCATCTGGAACCACATGATTCCTACTATATTGCATCGGATATCTACTATACATACATTATTCATAATGGCTGCTGGCGCCTGTGGATGTATCAGAAGACACATCCTGAGGATCATGAGGCGGCAGAAAAATTGCGGGAGAAATTGTTTTCCGGTGTCTTTCCAGACAATATCCGCAGCCAGTTAAGACGACTTTTGGATTATTTTGGAAGCAGTCCAATGATTGTTCGTTCAAGTAGTTTTCTGGAGGACGGATTCGGAAATGCCTTTGCCGGAAAATATGAATCTGTTTTCTGTATTAATGCCGGTTCGATGGAAGAGCGAATGAAAAAATTTGAAAATGCTATTCGCACAGTCTATGCAAGTACGATGTCACCGTCAGCACTTGAATACCGACGTGTGCGGGGATTGCTGAAAAAAGACGAACAGATGGCTCTTCTGGTACAGAGAGTATCTGGTTCCCGATGGGGAAAATATTATTTTCCAATGGCAGCAGGTGTGGGATATTCCTACAACAATTATCCGTGGAGCAGAGAACTGGATCCGAAAGCCGGCATGCTCAGGCTGGTAGTGGGACTTGGCACACGTGCTGTCGATCGTACACCGGGTGATTATCCGAGACTGGTCAATCTGGATGCCCCACAGATGACAACATTTGCTTCGCAGTCAGAACATCACAAGTTTTCGCAGCATCGCATGGATGTGCTGAATCTGGAAAACAATCAGTTGGAAAACCATCCCGTGGAACATATGATTCCAATGATTCCATTCTGGCAGAAGAAATATATGTTTTCGCACGATATGGATACAGAAAGAATGTTTCGTGACAGAGGAGAGTACAGAGAGATCTTATTTGCAGACTGTGGGCAGCTGGTGAAAAATCAGGAATTTGTTGACTGTATGAAGGAAATTCTGGCAAAGCTGCAGGAGCATTACGGAAAAGCAGTGGACATTGAATATACGGTAAATATTTCGGAAACAGGAGAATTTTTAATCAATCTTTTGCAATGTCGCCCTCTTCAGACGGGAGAGCGTGAATCGGTTCAAATACCGGTATGCAAAGAAGAAGATACGTTTTTCCACATCGTTAAAAATGTAATGGGATCTTCTCGGAAGCAGAAAATAGATGTGATCGTATATGTAGATCCTTATGAATATTATACTTACGAGTACGCCAAAAAACCGGACATTGCAAGGGCAATCGGTGTGGTCAACCGCTATTTTGAAAACCAGAATAAGCATATGCTTCTGGTCACGCCGGGGCGGATCGGAACATCTTCACCGGAGCTTGGTGTACCGGTGGTTTATGCAGAAATCAGCCAGTTCTCCGCCATTATGGAGGTAGCATACAGCAAGGTAGGATACATGCCGGAGCTTTCCTTCGGAAGTCATATGTTCCAGGATCTGGTGGAAGCAAACATTCTGTATATTGCCTGTATGGAAAATGCAAAAACGATGGTCTACCATCCGGAACTTTTGGATGGGGCGAAAGAAATCGGACAAGGATTGCTGGATGAATCAGTGCAGTCTGTGTTAAAAGTATATGATACGTCTGAGAGCGGATGGATGCTTTATATGGATGCATTGAGCAGTGAGGTGGTCTGTGCGATGTCTGAAAGTTCTTAACAGGGACAGGGGAGGTGTGGGACAGGGGACAGGTGTGTGTCCGGATTTTAAATCCGGACACACACCTGTCCCCTTGTACCTATACAATTACCTCGACTAATGTTTTCCCTTCGATCACAATTTCATGTACACCAATCTGTTTTTTCTTGTTGAAGTTGAAACTGAGCATATATCCTTTATTTAAATGATAATCGTTCAGATATTGAATCAGCTGTTTCTCGCCACGGTTATGATATTCCCTGCCATGCCAGATTTTCATTTCAATCACGTACTGTTCTCCGCAGTAATCGACAATTACATCGGTACGTCGTTGTTCTCTTGTTTGGGCTTCGACGTAATAATTGCCAGTGCCATTGATAATTGGAAGCAAATACAGTAAAAAGTATTTTCTTCCCTCCTCTTCAATAAAAGCGTCATCTTTGTCACCATACAGCTCATGAAAATGAATCACAAACTTTTCAAGAATCAGCCGCATATTGAGGTGTACGGCGGTGACAAACTGGTTTTTATCCAGTAAAGACAGTGCGTAAAGATCTTTATTCTGTATATCAGCTGTGGACAAATAAAGATTATACAGCCATGTCTCAAAAATTCGATTTGAAACAGCAAGAGTGCCGTTTTGATTTTTTACAAATCCAAACATTGTGGCAATGTTGATGGACGGCTCGTAGTAATTGTAAACGATAGATTTTCCTGTAAATAATAAAGATTGGAGAATATGGTTTAATTCTGGATAGCTTATCAGTTTTTCATTCAGGGATTCAAACAGTGTATTTTTTTCTGTCAGAATCATTTTCACTGCTTCGCACAGGCCGTCTTTTGTCCATGCCCGTTCTTTCGAATGAAATGGATCCTTTCGGCTTACTTCTTCATCTATAAATTTACATAATTTTGATACAAGGAATGGATATCCTGATGTGTAATCATAGATCATCTCAGCCATTTGACGGATCTTCATACCTGTATGATAATCTTTTTCGTATTCCAGCAGCATTCCTGTAATTTCTTCCCTGGAAAAACTCATATCAATATTAAAATCAGCTGCAATATTCCAGGGACTGTTCACTTTATGTTCATCTTCAGGGCGAAGTTTTCTTCTGAGATTTTTTATATCATAAACACCGGCCAGGATTACAGACTGAAAAGTTGGCTGCATGTCTCTGTCTATATAATAAGCTCGAAGTTGTGCAAGAAAATCAAGAAATACCTGATTATTTGCCGCACTGTCAACCTCATCTATCATCAATACGATTGGTTTATCAGAAATATTGCAGATATCACTCAGTTCCTCGAAGAGCCTTTGCAGTCTGAAATTAGGTCGTTCTTCTCTTACAATTGCATTCAGATGAGAAAGAATAGCTTCAAACTCTTCCGCGGGTGAAAGGTCATTTCTTTTTAATATTCGTAAAAATGCTCTTAGAAAAGAAAGTGCAAATGTATTTTCGTTTTTAAATTCTTCTGCTCCAAATGTCTGAAAATCCATCAAGACAACGACATAATCTGTCTGTAAATAACGGTTCAGGGCACGAAGTGTGGTTGTTTTTCCATACTGGCGTGCTCTGTTGATCGTAAAGTACTGACCGGCATCAATCAGCTTTTTTATTTCCATCAGTCTCTCATTTAGGTTTACCATATAATGCTGAGCTGGTTTACAATCAGCAGTGACATTGAAAATTTTTGTCATTACCTTTGCCTCCTTTCCTGTTTTTAAATGATTTGTCTGTATTGTGATTTTATCTTATCATAGGCACTATAGTACATCAAGGTTCTCAAATACGAAAAAATATAATATTTTTGAAACTTCTTGTGCACTTACTTCATCTAATAAATGTAAAGAACAGAAAATAATTTCATTCGAATGAAAGATACATCCGAAAAAGAGAGGAGGATTATCTGATGGAGAAGCTTGTCCAAAAAGCAATTCTTGGAGATACAGATGCATTTCTGGAGCTGATGGAGAAAAATTCTCTTTCCATGTATAAGGTAGCACGTGGAATATTGGGAAATGACGATGATGCAGCGGATGCAATACAGGACACGATCCTCAGTTGTTTTGAGAAGATACACACATTACAAAAACCAAAATATTTCAAAACATGGATGATACGCATCTTAATCAATGAATGCAATCAAATCCTGCGCCACTACAAAAAAGTGCAGATGCCCGGTGAAATACCTGAGGCACCGCGGCAGGATCAGTCACTTGCTGAATTTGAATTTAAAGAAATGTTGAATCTTGTAGATGAAAAATACCGAATCATTTTGATTCTTTATTATGTAGAAGAATATAAAATATCAGAAATCGCAGATATTCTGGAAATGAACGAAAATACTGTAAAAACCCGCATGGCACGAGCCAGAGAAGAGCTTCGGGCTGCCTATTTCGATCAGTCTCAAAGTCAGGCTCATGGATATTTTTGACAGGATGGGAGGATTTTCTTATGAAGAAACAAATGGAATTTTTACAATTGGAACATACACAGATGGATGATACGATTCAAAAAGTGATGCAGAGAGAGTTTCCTCTGCCAGAACAGGTAAAAAAAGCACAAGCAGAGGCATTTTCCAAAGTAAGAGCCTCTCAGGAACAAAAAAGTATGCCTGAGTTACAGCAGTCTGCAAAGAAAACAGCTGAGAAGAAAACAACGCACAAGAAACAACATTTCTTTTTCAAAGCCTGTGCCGGATTTGCAGCAGCGGCAGCAGTTTTTTCCGGAGTCTGCATTACAAATCCTGCGTTTGCAGCGCAGATTCCTCTGCTTGGCCATGTTTTTGAAAAATTAGGAGAATCTCTGGGCTTTTCCGGTGACTTTCAAAAGTACGCAAAAGTAGAAAACATAAACAGCCAGACAGCCAATGGCATGACTGTTACGTTGTCAGAGGTATACTGCAACGATGCTGCTCTTTATGTCAGTCTGGTAATTGAGTCAGAAGATACATTTCCGGAAACGATGAATTTTCAGGACAGCGATACTCCGCTGATCAACCTGTATGACAGCACCTTGAAATTTTCTTATAGTGAACGGGAAGAACAGCTTTTCGGTGTTGCGAATGCGCTTGACGGGAAAATGGTTGATGAACACACTTATGCAGGAGTACTGCGCTATGATCTTTCCTACTCGAATACTTTTATGAAAGAGGAAGAGTATGACAAAGACCGAACTGAATTTTTGGAAAGCATGGGAATTACACAGGATGAAATAGAGCATTCTCCTGAAGAAGCGGAAGCGAAATTGAAAGACTTGCTCGGTGTGGAAGAAATCACCGATGGGGCAATTGCTGAAGCTGGCGGTCCCGATTGGAACAATTATCAGGAAACCATTGAAATTCCGGAACAGTTTACGGTGGAATTTCACATCCCTCAAATCAGTGGACTCAAACCGGATGGAAAACTTCCGGAGATGCCGGAGGATCTTCGAGCGGAATATGAACAGGCTATGAGGGATAATGGTCTGGGGCTGACGGATGAAGATTATGCCAATTTTACAGAAGAGCAGAAGGAAATTGAACACCAGCTTTTTACTAAAATGAACAATGCTTATGACGAACGCTATCCGGATACATGGGAACAGCCAAACCAGTATGAAAACTGGTGGGTGGACGGTCCCTGGGATTTTACATTTGATGTGACAAAGGATCATTCCCAGACAATCGTAGAAGAAATCAACGATGTCGATGAAAACGGACTTGGCCTTGTATCCGTTACAAAAACGCCATTTGAACTGACGATAGATGATGGAAACGGTGCTGACTATTTCACGGTTGTTCTGGATGCAGACGGCAATATTCTGGATAGCGGAAAATTCGGCGGCGATACCAATGTACTTGCCATCGGGGGCAGAGATATCTCGCATATAGATATCTACATCTGTGATTATGTTGAGTATATGGATGAATTGAAAGGATATTACTGGTCTGATGATTACGATGAGAAGAAAAAAACAAAAAGCTTCAAACAGCTTCTCGATGAACGTGCACTTTATCATAGAGAAATGACATTTACAGAATAATTTGTCGTATGTGCACTGCTTTCCTATTCGCCGAAACACTTTCAAACGGCAAGGTTGTCGGGTTGCTTACTTCCGGAGTTTTTCTCATGACCGTCACTCGTCCGGGAGGGATACCACCGCCCAGGCATGTCGATTTTCTTGCTTTTTCTGCGCCGCTTATGGATTGCTCTTGACGCAAACTCGCAGGTGCTCAAACAGTGCGTCGCGAGCAATCGCTATGCTTGAAAAATCTGCGAAAATTTCTCCAAATACCTGGGCGGTGGTATCCCTCCCGGACGAGCACGGTCATGCAGAAAACTCCTGCATTTTCGTAAATGATGCAACATTTGCATTTGGTGTTTGTGGGCTATCTTCATACACAGCACCTATATAGCTCTAGCCAATCATGTAGAACAGACAATTTGCACAGATCAAACACCTTCCGGAATCAAAGTGCAGGTTTGTCCGCTTGTTCCGTCAGACCTTTGGCAGATTTTCGCAGGATTGGCGAGCATAGCGATTGCTTTGAAAACACTGTTTGAGCGCAGGGCGCGAGTTTGTTTGAAAAGCAATCCATAGGCGGCGCAGCCAGACAAGAAAATCAACAGGTTGCCGGAACAAGCGGACAAACCTGCACTTGATATGGAAAGCCTTCCCTGTGCAAAGGGCTGTTCGGAAACCCGAAACCCAACCTTGCCGTTGGAAAGTGCTTTGGCGAACGGAAAAGCGGTGCACACACGACCTTACAAACAGAAAATTATTTGGGGTTTTGTAATGCCTCCAGCTTTTCCTTTACGGTAGGAAACAGTTCCATATTGGTGTGAGGAAGCGCCTGGGCTGCTACCATGAAATCCAGAAAATCTGCAGCCGCACCGTACTGCAGGTAAACCATTTTTTCGAGAATGATGTCAATATCATCCAATACTTCTTTGTAGAGAAGAGCCTTCTGGGCACCCTCCAGGGAAGAATTGCCTGCGCTGATGAGGCGGTCGCGGTCCATATCGGGATACAGACCAATCGTGATGGCAGATTCTTTGGAGACGTGTTTTCCGAATGCTCCTGCTACGTAAAACTTGGAAATGTCCTGTGCAGTGATTCCGGATTCGCGCAGCATATAGGCGACCATTGTGTAGCCAGCAGCTTTCGTTCGCATAAATTCATTGATATCATTTTGGGAGAAAAAGAGTCCCGGTGCATATTCTACTGCATAGGAGTCCCCTTTTTTCTGAATAAGACGGCTTTCTTCCGGATAAAGCGTTCCCTTGATGTCTACCCATCCGTGAAGGAATAATTCTGCCAGAAGATCAATGATTCCAGAACCACAGATTCCCAGTGGCTTTGTTTCTCCAATCACATGAATCTGAATTTGCTCATCTTTGATGTGCACCTCATCGACTGCGCCTTCGGTAGCGCGCATGCCGGTCTCAACGACGCCTCCCTCCAGCGCCGGTCCGGCCGCACCGGCACCGCACAGAAGAAATTCCTCATTTCCGATAACCAGTTCACCATTGGTTCCGATGTCAAAAAAGACACAGATATCCTTTTCTTTATAAAGTTCCGTCGCAACCATACCGCTGATGATGTCGCCGCCAAGATAGTTTGATTTGTTGGGGTAGCAATAGACATAACCCAAAACAGGAATTTCCAGTTCTTTTCCCGGAATAAAATCAGGATGATCTGCCCGGACAGCGTAAGGTGTGGAGAAGACACAGAAGGCATCCATACCAAGCAGAAAATGAATCATCGTTGTGTTTGCGGCAACCGTCATCTGGATACAGGATTGGCTGGAAATGCCGGTTTCTTTCTCAATTTTTTCAAAGTTTTCCATTAAAGTATCAATCGCTGCGCGGCGGATTTCCTCTAATGCAGACGGATTGTCTTTGCAATAGAAAATGCGCGTGAGAATATCCGTTCCATAAGCAATCTGGTGGTTGTAGCTGCTGACTTCGGCCAGACATTCTCCCGTATTGCAGTTCAAAAGCCTGGTTACGACAGTCGTACTTCCGATATCCGTAGCCAATCCGTAGTGTTCATTGGATGTATCGCCTGCTTCTGCATTTACAATTTCCCAGCAGACTCCGTCCCAGGCAAGGGAGACTGTGATTTTCCAGTCGGATGTATCGCAGAGCGGATACAATTTTCTCATGACTGACAGACTCATACGGGTTTCTAATCCCTGATCTGCAAGGGAGTCCATAATGCGAACCTGGTAGGAGCGAGAATCCTCCTCTGTCGGTGGGATTAATGTAAGATATATTTTTTTGCTGATTCCGTTCAACATGATCGCCTCCATTTGTTCTATATGATTACAGTGTCAAAAGGTATTCTCCACGTCATGCTTGCATGTAAGTGGAGATATACCTTATTGACACGCCCACACATGAGCAAGAAGTGGGGCGGGGCCCCATAGATTGCGAATGCGGGGGCAGGATTGTGGAAGTGCGTAGCAC